>JAGCAM010000014.1 GCA_017652705.1 Kiritimatiellia bacterium
CAGGGCAGGAACGCGACGTCGATGTCCTTCAGATTCGCCATCTCGGGGATGTCCTCGGTGTCGCCGGCGATGTAGATGCGAAGTCCGTCGATTGTCAGCGCGTACCCGTTGTCGCGTCCCTTGGGATGGAACTGCGTATGACCGGGCGTGGTGTTGTAGGCCGGAACGGCGTCGAGTTTGATGCCTTTCGCGATCACACGCTCTTCGCCGTTCGTGAGCGCCGTGCCGAAGCCGAGCATTTTCTGGACGGCGGGATTTGCGATCACCTGCGTGCCATCCTTCTTCAGCGTGGCGATGGCATCGCGGTCGAAGTGGTCGAAATGCTCGTGCGTGACGAGGATGACATCGGCTTTCGGGAACTTCGAGTAGTCCGTCTCGGGCGCATACTGCGCCACGGGATCGACCCGGATCTCAAGCCCGTCGTACTGAATGCGCAGACTGGCGTGCTTGATCGCCGTGATTGTGACGGCCTTGCCTTCCTTGGCCTTGAAGGTATCCGTCTGGAAGTCCATCGCGCATCCAGTTGTCGCGAAAGCGGCGGTCGCGGCGAGGGTTCCGATGATTGCTGGTGTTTTCATGCTTTCTCCTTTTTGTGGTTTGCGATTGATTCGACTGACGAGTTAAGCATTTCCAGATACTCGGCGCGGGGAATCTCCTTCGCACCGAAACGTGCGAGATGTTCCGTGTAGACCTGACAGTCAATCCAGGGAACACCGTTGTCGAACATCCACCGGGCGAAGGTGGCGAAGGCGCACTTGCTCGCATCGGGGACCGTTGCAAACATTGACTCGCCGAAGAAGCACGGCCCGATCGACACACCGTAGAAGCCACCGACGAGACGTCCGTCCTGCCACGACTCAAAGGAATGCGCGAATCCGAGCCGGTTAAGTTCACAGTATCCCTTTTCGAGTTCGTCGGTGATCCACGTGCCCTCTTGTTCCGGACGCGGCACGGCCGCACAGGCATGGATCACCTCGGGAAACGCCGTGTCGACGCGATACTCGAACAGACCCTTCCGGAGCGTCTTTGCAAGCGACTTAGGGATGTGCAGATCCTCCGCCTTCAGGACGAACCGCGTATCCGGCGAGAACCAGGTTATCGGCTCGCCCTCCGCGACAGGCCACGGGAAGATACCTCCTGCGTATGCGTTGAGCAGCCGCTCAGGACGGAAGTCCCCGCCGATGGCGAGCAATCCGTCATCCGGATCGGCATCCTCCGCGGGCGGAAACTCAAACGAGTCATCGTCTAGGCAATAGACGGCCATGCTCTACCCTCATATCCTCCTACCAAGATCGAAGGCCGCCCTCATGAACTTTGTCTTCTTCGTGGACATAACTAAATCTCCTTTGGGTTTTAGAATCGGTGCGCCAGCACGCATGACACCAGTAGTATATCATTTCTTCGGCACGAAGGACACCTCAGAGCCGTGTCGATGTGATCAGATGTAAAAAGTGAATCGTCTTGTCAGCCAAAATGTGACATGTGGAAATCCGCTTGAATACGTCCGTCCATTCCAAAGTCAATACATTGTGGCAGATCAAGTTTCCTTGTCGCACGGCACGGGGAGCCCCATGCGCGTGAACCAGGCCGCGCCCCACTTGTCCATCGCCTTGACGATGGGCACAAGGGATTTTCCAAGGTCGGTAAGCGAGTACTCCGTCTTTGGCGGCACCACGGGATAGACTTTGCGCGAGACGAGTTCGTCGCCCTTCATCTCGCGGAGCTGCTGGATGAGCATCTTCGCCGTCGCCTGCGGAATCGCCCGCTGGAGTAAGATAGGGTAAGTATGGCACAAATAAGCGCCTACTTCCTTAATTTGGGCACGTATTATAATATAATTCACCACATTCCGCGGACAGGATTGGCCTGGAATATCTCCATCTTTGAAAAGCGCTGTCAAGCTCCTGCCGTTCGTCATCGAGGCTACCTGCCCGATCACCTGCTCGACCTCGTCGTTCTCGCTGACGTACTCGGGATGGACGGCCGACCACAGCCGCAGCATGAGTGGCACTATCTTCCGGCATCCGTCCTCGCAGGCGATCGCCATGCGTGGATGCCGGGCGCGGCGTCGCAGAGGATGCCGACATGGATCCTGGCATCCATGCCGTCCGCCGCGAGGTGCCGCACAAGCCGCTCCAGCGGCTCCCCTTGAGCTGGGGAGAAAACATCCCCAGAGATGCCGTGCAGTCTTAGTTGTGCGGTAACGGTGAATCTTGATATAATACAAGCATGAGACGGATAAGATCATTCACGGATGAATGCTGCTACCACTTGATCAGCCGAGTGGCGCATAATGCTGTTGGTGGCTATGTCGGACCTTTCCCGCCGCTTGTAGGAAATAATCAGTTGACAAATGCGCAAAATTGACATGAGCAGCGTTACTCCGTTTCAAAGACGGGTATATGAGGAGCTGATGAAGGTTCCCCGGGGAAACGTCATCACCTATGGCGAATTGGCTCGCCGGATCAATTGCAAGTCGCCGCAGGCAATCGGCCAGGCGTTGAGGGTCAACCCCTTCGCACCGCAGGTGCCATGCCACCGCGTAATCGCCTCGGATGGTACGCTGGGGGGCTTCAATGGACGCCGTTCCGGGCCGGAACTCGCTCGCAAGCGCGTACTCCTTGAATCCGAAGGCGTACGATTCTTCCCGGACAGGCGAGTAGCACAATTTGTCGATGATGCGCGCCGGAAATGAAAGGATTGATCATGGCGGTAATGTTGATGGCTACGGGAGCGGCTCGCGCCGAGGCGTGGTTCGTGCCCGGATGGATGCGGACGAGCCGCCCTGAAAGCGAGGCGTGGACCGGATTCACCAATGTGTTCGGCCGGGCCGAGACTCGGTTCTGGAACTGGGACGGCGACCGCATGTGGCCGACCGCGGCGGCGAATGCGGACGTGGCCGCTGGGCGGATGGCGGACGAAATCGCCGGCATGGGCGAGTCGCGTCGCGCCCGGCTGACCATCGTCGGGCATTCGCTCGGGGCGCGTCTGACGGCCCGTGCGCTCTCGCGGATCGGAGATAGGGGAATCAAGATCAAGCAGGGCGTGCTGCTCGCGCCGGCGGTGCGCAACGACGATCCGGAACTCAAGGGTATGGGCCGCGGTTCGACGGAGCCGGTTATCCTTCTGGTGAATCCGCAGGATATCACGCTCAAGTATGTCTACGCCATCGCCGGCGGGGAGGGCGGACGCGCGCTCGGCAACGACGGCGTGACGGATCCGCTTGCCAATGTCCGGGAATATTCCGTGCCGACGGACATCACCGATACGACTGAAATCGCCGCGGCGTGGGGCGGGACGGAGGCGGTCAAGCGCATAGCCAACCACCATGCGGCGTTCTATTTTGCGGAATTGAAGCGCATCCTTGCCGGGGAACCTTCCGTCAAGGCGCAGGTGCGGGTTCCGCAGGATCTGGTGAACGTCGAACTCAAGGTCGCGGACGCCGGCATTTGGTGGGACGTGCTTGATTCGGCGCAGGACTGGAAGCTCGAACGCAACATCGTGACCGGCCACTGCCGCATAATAGACCCCGATAAGCGCCGCGTCGCCTGGGGCGCGGAGGCGGATATGCGGCGCTCGCTCGAAACGGTCCGCCGTCAACTGAATCGTCCGTCTTGCGCGTCGGATTCCACTGGAGACGGGCCGGTGAAAAAGATGCCCTGAGTTCCGCGGTGGCGGACATGCGTTGTTTTTGGTATAATGTACGGAGTTTTGACGAGGAAGCGCCAGATGGTTGACAAGAAATGGTTACTGAAACAGGCCGAGAAGGTCAGAAAGGTCGATTACATCGATCCCGCCCTGTACCGCACTTACGGCGTTAAGCGAGGTCTCCGCAACGACAACGGCACGGGTGTGCTCGTGGGGTTGACCACGATCGGCAACGTGCACGGCTACGTGATGAACGAAGGGGAAAAACAGGCCGTTCCCGGTGAACTTTACTATCGCGGCATCAACGTGAAAGACATCGTGGCCGCCGACAAGCGCGAACACCGTTTCGGCTACGAAGAGACCGCCTATCTCATACTTTTCGGCGAATTGCCCACCGCACGGCAGCTTGTGGACTGGAAGAACAAGATAGGTTCCTGCCGCAAGTTGTCGGACGGTTTCCGCGACAACGCGATTTTGAAACATCCCTCCCGCGACCTGATGAACGCTCTCGCCCGGGCGGTGCTTTTCGCCTACGCATTCGATCCCGAGGGCACACCCGACGACATATCGCTTGAAACCTGTCTCGCGCAGTCGGTGGACATGATAGGTTCCATACCGACCATCGCCGCCTACGCCTACCGGGCCAAAGTCCACTACCACGGGGGGGCGTCGCTGCTGATACGCAACCCCGATCCTGACCGGTCGACCGCCGAAAATCTGCTTATGCTGACGCGCGAGGACGGGCGCTACACCAAACTTGAAGCCGAAACCCTCGATTTGGCGCTGATAATCCACGCCGAACACGGCGGCGGCAACAATTCCTCGTTCATCACCCATGTGGTGACTTCGGCCCATTCCGACATTTATTCTTCGATCGCCGCGTCGGTGCTGTCGCTCAAGGGCTCGCGTCACGGCGGCGCCAATCTGCGCGTCATGCGGCAGATGGACGAAATCAAGGCGAATGTCAAGGACTGGCGGCGTTCCGAGTGCGTGGCGAAGTATCTTGAAAAGATCGCCGACAGGAAGGCCGGCGACGGCACCGGGCTCATCTACGGTCTCGGACACGCGGTGTACACGATTTCAGATCCCCGGGCGCAGATGCTCAAGACCAAGGCTGAGGCGCTCGCCCGCGAGAAGGGGCGCATGGACGAGATGGCGTTGTTTGAAATGATCGAGAAGCTCGGTCCGGACGTCATCCGGGCGCGTCACCGGAGCGCCGACAACATCTGCGCGAACGTAGATCTGTATTCCGGCTTCGTTTACGACATGCTGGGCATACCGCGAGAGCTGTACACACCGCTTTTCGCCGTGGCGCGCTGCGTGAGCTGGTGCGCCCACCGCATGGAGGAGCTTGTGAACGACGGTCCGATCATACGGCCGGCGTACAAGCCCATATTCCATCCGAGGACGTATTTGAAATTATCGGACCGCTGACAAGGAAGGGTCGGCAATGGTGAAAAGAATCCGGAAGTTCATGTTCGTCTCAGGGTTGCTGGTCTCGGCGGCCGGCGCATACGCGGCGGCCGGTCTCGAACCGGCCGCGATGACTCCGCTGCCGACCGGCGCCGTGATGCCGGAGGGGTGGCTCAAGGTGCAGCTTGACCAGATGGCGGACGGCCTCTGCGGCCACCTCCACGAATACAGCCGCTTTCTGACGCCGACCAACGGCTGGCTTCGGGCCGACGGCGCCATCGGCTGGGAAGAGCAGCCGTACTGGTTTCGCGGGTTCGTGAAGACCGCCGCGCTGACCGGCGACAAACGGCTTCTGGCGGTGGCGAAAGACTGGGTGGAGAAGATTCTCGCCACGCGCGACGGCGACGGCTGGTACGGGCCGCGGAGGCTCAAGAACCACCGTTGCAGGAACGGAAAGAAAATCTGCGACATATGGGGGCACATGGTGATGAACGAAGCGCTGATCAGCTGGCATGAATACACCGGCGACAAGCGCGTTTTTGACATGCTGCTCGGTTTCTACCGCTATCTGTCGACGCTGGATGAAACGCAGTTCATACCGAGTTACGCCGACCAGGAGGGGTCCGGCAGCTGGACGTGGGGCATTCAGACCGCGCGCGCGGGCGATATTCTGCCCGGCATATACCAGTTCCATGAAAAGGTGAAGGAGCCGTGGCTGCTCGATCTGGCGTTCCGGGCATGGAACCACCGGGAACGGCCGGCGCTTTTCATGAACAACCACAACGTGAACTTCGCGCAGCTTTTCGGTTACGGAACGGTGATGTACCGTCTGACGCGGCGGCCGGCCGACCGTGAAAGCGCCGCGTACTGGTTCGACCTGCACATGAAGGCGTGGGGCTCGACGCCGCGCTGCGGTTTCGCTGCCGACGAGGTCGTCCGCATCGGCTGCACCGACCCGCGTTACGGCACCGAGACCTGCACTTGGGCGGAGTTTATCCGCTCCTTCGGCCTTGTCGGTTCGGTCACCGGCGACACCGTCTGGGGCGACCGCACCGAAGACGTGATGTTCAACTGGTATCCGATCGCCTACACGCCGGGCTGGAAGGAGCTCCACTACATCACCGCCGGCAACCAGGTGAACCTCGACGTCGACACCGACCACAACTACTGCAACCTTCCGCCGCAGGCGGCTTATTCGTCGCGCTCCTACCGCTGCTGTCGGCACAACGCCCACTTCGGTCTGCCGCATTTCTGCGAGTCGCTGGTGATGAAAGACCGTTCCGGAGCGCTCGACTTCTGGCTGTACGCCCCCCACCGCGGCCGGGCGGAAATGCCCGGCGGCAAGACGGTTTCGTGGAAGATGGAAACGCGGTATCCCTTCCGCGAGACGGTAAAACTCTCGATCGACGGGGAGGCGGCGGTGCGTCTGCGCGTACCCGGCTGGTGCCGCCGCTTCGAGGTGAAACGAGGCGGCGAAACGGTCGCGTCCGCCGACGGCGGCGGCTGGCTCGACCTCGGCAAAGTCGGCGGCGGGGCGTTCGACATCGCCATGAAGGCGGATTGTTCGTGGCGTGACTACCCGCGGCACGGCGGCGTTTCGCTGGAACGCGGCCCCCTGACATATTCGCTTGCGATCAAACCGGTTGCGGAGAGCGTCCGTGGCGGGGACTTCGTGCAGATGAAGCCAGCTTCCGGCAGCCGGTGGAACTTCGCGCTCGACAAATCTTTTTCGCCGGTTTACCGCGAACTGGCGTTTGACGAAGACTGCTTCCGGTTCGCGAACGCGTCCGCTGAAATCCTCGTCAAAGGGCGCAGGCTGCCGCAGTGGACGCTTCAGGACAACCAGCCGGCCGAGCTGCAGGAGTCGCCCGCATACACCGAGGAGCCGCTTGAAGATCTGCGTTTCATACCGATGTGCTGCGCACGGCTGCATCTTACGGTGCTGCCGGAGGCGACAACCGACGCCAAGCGAGGTTTCGTCTGGAAGAAAACGCCCCCGTTCACGGAACGCGCGAAGCGTCCGAAAGCGATGCCACAGTAATCGACGTAGAGGATATGGCCCGATCTGAAGTAAAAAGAAACGGTTCCGCGCCGGCGGTCGTCAGAACGTCCGCCGGCGGAGTGTGTTCGGCGAAGGGGTTCCGCGCGGCGGCGGCGGCGGCCGGCATCAAGTACCGCGGGCGCGACGACGTCGCGCTGATAGTTTCCGACGCGCCGTGCAGGGCGGCGGCGCTTTTCACCACCAACAAGGTGGCGGCGGCGCCGGTGATCTACGACCGCGGGGTCGTCAGGTCCGGGTCGGCACGGGTGATACTCGCGAACTCCGGCTGCGCCAACGCCTGCACCGGCGAACTCGGTCTCAAGGACGCGCGTCTTTCGGCGCTCGTGACCGCCGGGGAGCTCGGCGTGCGGCCGGAGGAGGTTCTCGTGGCTTCGACGGGGGTCATCGGGCGTCCGCTGCCGGTCGACCGTCTGCTTGCCGGCATGAAGGCGGCGGCGGGGAAACTCGGCTCGACGCGCGCCCACGGCCTCGCCGCGGCGAAGGCGGTGATGACGACCGACACCCGCCCCAAGCAGGCGTGCGCGACGGTCGTGGCCGGCGGGGCGGAGGTGACGGTCGGCGGCATGGCGAAGGGGTCGGGCATGATCGAGCCGAACATGGCGACGATGCTCGGCTTCATCACCACCGACGCGGCGGTTTCGTCCGCGATGCTCAAACGAGCGCTCCGCCGAGCGGTGGCGGAAAGTTTCAACCGGCTGGTGGTGGACGGCGACGAGTCGACTAACGATTCGGTCTTTCTGCTCGCGAACGGCGCGGCCGGCAACCGCGAGATCCGCGCTCCCGGCGGGGACTACGAAGCGTTTTTCCTGGGGCTGAAGGCGGTGTGCGTGTCGCTGGCCAGGCAGATGGCGGCGGACGGCGAGGGCGCGACCCGCTTCGTGACGGTCAGGGTGACCGGCGCGAGGACGGCGAAAGACGCGGCCCGGGCGGCCCGGGCGGTGGCGAGATCGCCGCTGGCGAAGACGAGCTGGTTCGGCGGCGACCCCAACTGGGGCCGGGTTCTCGCCGCGGTCGGCTATTCGGGCGCGGAAGTCGACGACATGAAAGCCGAGGTCTTCTACGACGGGGAAACCGCGTTCAGCCGCGGCGCGACGGCCGGGCCCGCGCAGCTCGCCAGACTCGCGAAAGTCATGAAGAAAAAAGCGTTCACGGTCTCGGTCGATCTGCATCTCGGCGACGGGGCCGCCGAAATCTACACCTGCGATCTGTCGACGGAATACGTGCACATCAACGCCGACTACACCACCTGACGCAGCGACATGATTTTATGGTATAATAGGCTGAATTCAAGCAAAGGAGGAAGATGAACGTAAAAGCAATCGCGGCCGTGCTGTGCATGGCGCTTGCGGCAACCGCCGGGGCCGAGACGATAGTCGACGTCTCGGGCGTCGGCAACAGGAAGTTCACCGTCGAGGTGAACGTCGGCAACCAGATGTTCGCAAAATGCCTGAAGCGCAACCTTGAAATATCCGGTCTGTTCGTGATCGCCCAGGGCGGCGGAATTAAAGTGACCGGCGACGGAGCGGCGATCACGGCGGAAGGCGGCGGCAAGCGGCTCACCTCGAACACGCCGTTCAACGACGATAAATCGGCGAGAATGGCGGCGCGCAGGCTGTCCGACGCGATGTGTTCGGCGTACGGCCGGCAGAAGGGGTTCGCGCTTGACAAAATCGTCTTTCTGAACCGCGGCCGCCAGCAGGCGAAGGGCGCCGCCGTGCCCGGCGAAATCTGCATGACCTATCCGGACGGCCTCGACATCCGCCAGTTGACGAGCGACGCCAAAATGACGGTGTTTCCGCGCTGGAAGAACGACGGCGAATCGATTTTCTACATAAGCGACAGGAACGGCTCCCCGCAGATATGGGAGATGAACACTTCGACGGGGCGGAGCAACCGCAAGTGGAGCTTCCGCGGAACCCCCGCCGGCATCGCCGTCTCGCCAGACGGCTCCAAAGTGGCGGCGATTCTCTCTTTTCAGGGCAACCCCGAGCTATATCTGCTGCACGGCGACAGTTTCACCCGTCTCACCACCACCCCCAACGCCAGCGAGGGGCAGCCGACGTGGAGCCCCGACGGGCGCAAGATCGCATACGTCTCAAACGAGACGCGCTACCCGCAGATATACGTGGTTGACGTCGCAACCCGTCAGAAACGCCGTCTTACGTCGAAAGGGTCCCAGAACGTGGACCCCGACTGGGGCGGGGACGGGCGAATCGCCTACATCACGAAGCGCGGCGGCTCGCAGGTCGCCGTGATGAACCCCGCGGAGGGCGACTCCACCGCCGAACTCGTGACCGAAGTTTCGAACTGGGAACATCCGAGCTGGTCGCGCGACATGCGCCATCTCGCCGCCAACCGCGACAAGGCGCTGTTCATAATCGACACGCTGAAGGACGGCGACAAGCCGCGGCAGATATTCCACGCCTCCGGCAACTGGATATCGCCCTGCTGGGTGAAGTGAAAACGCGCCGCGGCGGATCATGAAAATCGACGTTGCATATGTGGCGGAACTCGCGCGGCTGGCGCTGAGCGACGGGGAGAAGGCGGTTTTCCAGCCGCAGCTGGAAAACATCGTCGGCTACGTGGAGAAAATATCGTCGGTGGACGTTGAAGGCGTCGAGCCGATGATGCACGGCCGGCCGCTCTCGAACGTCTTCCGCAAAGACGAGGTGCGCCCGTCGCTGCCTGCGGAGACGGCTCTCGCCAACGCGCCTGCGCGGACCGGGGACGAGTTTCTGCTCCCCAAGATCGTGGAAGGGGCCGACTCGTGAAACTTTACGAACTCGGCGTGAAAGAGGCACAGGAAGGCGTCGTGAAAGGCGATTTCACGTGCGCCGACATCGTGCGTTCGGTGATTGAACGATTCCACGAGAAGAACGGCGAAATCGGGGCTTATCTGACATTCGACGAAGAAGGCGCGCTCGCGCTCGCGGAACGCAACCCGAAGGCGGTGCCGATCGCGGTGAAAGACCTCATCAACGTCGCCGGCCAGCCCTGCACCTGCGCCTCGAAAATCCTCCGCGGCTACGTTTCGCCCTATGACGCCACCGTGATCAAGAATCTGAAAGCCGGGGGGTTCATCCCGGCCAGGCGCGCCAACATGGACGAATTCGCGATGGGTTCGTCGACGGAGAACTCGGCGCTCGGCGTCACCCGCAACCCCTACGACACGACGCGCGTGCCGGGAGGTTCGTCCGGGGGCAGCGCGGCGGCGGTCGGCGGGAACATGTGCATCGCCGCGCTCGGCACCGACACCGGAGGTTCCATCCGCCAGCCGGCGAGTTTCTGCAACTGCGTCGGCTTGAAGCCGAGTTACGGGCGCGTCAGCCGGTTCGGGGTGACCGCGTTCGCCTCGTCGCTCGACCAGGTCGGGCCGATGACCAAGTCGGTCGAAGACGCCGCCATTCTGCTCAAGGCGCTCGCCGGGCACGATGAAATGGACGGGACGACTCCCGACGAACCGGTGCCGGACTATCCGGAACTGATAAAGGGGGCGTCGTTCAAAGGCGTCAAACTCGGGTTGCCGAAGGAGTATTTCAACACCGCCGGCATCGACCCCGAGGTGAAACGCATCACCGACGAGGCGGTGCGGCGCTGCGCAGCCGCCGGCGCCGAAATAGTCGAGGTGTCGCTGCCTCACACCGAATACGCCATGGCCGTTTATTACATCATCGCCCCGGCCGAGGCGAGCGCCAATCTCGCGCGTTTCGACGGTGTGCGCTACGGCCACCGCAGCGCCAAGGCGTCCGACGTTTTTTCGCTTTACACCCAAAGCCGCGCCGAGGGGTTCGGTCCGGAAGTGAAACGCCGCATCATCATGGGCACATACGTGCTGTCCAGCGGCTATTACGACGCCTATTACGGCCGCGCCCAGAAGGTGCGGACGCTCATCAAGCGCGATTTCGACCGCGTTTTCGGGGAGGTGGACGCCCTGATCACCCCGTGCGCCCCGACGCCGGCTTTCAAATTCGGCGCCAATCAGGATCCGCTGACGATGTACCTCAACGATTTGTACACCATACCCTCCGCGCTGGCCGGCGTTTGCGCCTCGTCGGTGCCGGCGGGTTTCACCCGCGACACAAACCTCCCCGTCGGCGTGCAGTTCATCTGCGGCGGCTTCGAGGAGGCCAAACTCCTGAAAGTGAGCAAAGCGTATGAAGACTGCAACCATTGAGACCACTAAGGGCGTCATCACCCTTGCGCTGGACGACGGGAAAGCCCCGGAAACCGTGGCCAATTTCGTCCGCTACGCCAAAGAGGGCCACTACGACGGAACGATCTTCCACCGCGTCATCGCCGGGTTCATGATCCAGGGCGGCGGTTTCACCAAAGACATGAACCAGAAGGAAACCCGCGAACCCATCCGCAACGAGGCGATGAACGGGCTGAAGAACAAGCGCGGGACCATCGCGATGGCGCGCACCTCGGTCGTGGACTCGGCGACCAGCCAGTTCTTCATCAATCTGGTCGACAACGACTTTCTCGATTTCCGCAATCCGACGCCGGACGGGTTCGGCTACGCCGTTTTCGGCGAGGTCGCAGACGGCATGGAAACCGTGGACGCCATCGCCAAAGTGAAAACGGGGTTCGCCGGCCCTCACCAGAACGTTCCCGAAGAGGCCGTGGTCATAACCAGAGTCACGGTAGCGGGGGAAGGCCCCGCGCGGTCATGAAATTCGAAGACAACCTGAAAAAGCTGGAAGGCCTCGTCGCCAAAATGGAGTCGGGGGCGATGAGCCTCGATGACATGATCAAGGCGTTCGAAGAGGGCAGGGGACTCGTCGCCGAATGCCAGAAAGACCTTGATTCCATCCGTCTGCGCATCGAGAAAGTGACGAAAGACGGCGCTGTGGAGGAACTTGAAGCATGAAGCGGATCTACGTCCAGGCGCAGGCCGACCACATCGAGTCGATGTTCCGCGGCACCCCGCTCGCAGCGGTCGAAGAAATGATCTGGAATGCGCTTGACGCGGACGCCAAAGAAGTGAAAGTCGATCTCGTCACCAATCCGCTGGGCGCGGTAGAAGCCGTGCGCATCGCCGACGACGGCACGGGAATCGACGCGGTCAAGGCCGACCTCGCCTTCGGCAATCTCGGCGGCAGCTGGAAGCGCTCCGGCGGCGGAACCGAACTTTCCGGCAGACGTCTTCACGGGCGTCACGGGCGCGGACGCTTCAAGGCGTTCGCTCTTGGGATGAACGTCGAATGGCGCACGACGGTGGACACGGGCCACGGGCTTTTCTCGTACAAACTTTCCGGGTCGGCGGACCGGCCGGGCGTCTTCGACCTCGAAGATGCGGTGTCGGCGCCGGGAGAGGGCAGCGGCACCGAGGTGTACGTGACGAACGTGCGCGCCGCGGTCGACAGCCTGCTGGACGCAGGCGAAACGGTGCAGAATCTCGCCGCCAGATTCGCGCTGTACCTGAAAAGCTACCCCGACGTGCGGATTTATTTCAACGGGCTGCCGGTGACGCCCGTCATCGTGCAGAAACGCGTCACCGACTATAAAATCTCCCTTGGCAACGGCGCCTCGGCGAAGCTGGAAATCATCGAATGGAAGCGCAAGTTCGCAGGCTCCGGCAGACTCGTTTTCGTCGGCGGGGACGGGTTTCAGCTTCACGAACAGCCTTCGGGGGTCAGATCCGGCACCGGGGCCTCGTTCACCGCGTATTTCGTTTCACCGCGGTTTACCGCGCTCGCCGCGGAAAACGCCCTGTTGATGGACGAACTAAATCCCGAAGTGCGCATGTATCTCGACGAGGCGAAAAAGGTTATCAAGGCCCACTTTATCGCGCTCGGCGGAGAGAAGAGCGCTTTCGAACGGGAATGGGAGGAAAAGGTCGAGACTTTTAGCGTGGAGGAGCGCAAAACTCTTCTCTCCATCCTTAAACGTTCGCTCAAGGCGAGATAAAAAGGGAGGTGGCGCTGATGAACCCGACGATTCTTTTGCTGGCGGCCGTTGCCCCGTGGCAGACGCCGGAAGTTAACTCGATAAACCGGCTGCCCGCAAGGTGTCTCGCCGTACCATGCGAAACCGAAGAGATGGCGGTGGACATCGCCAAGTGGCTGCGGCCGAAATCAGATTCGCGCTGGGTCATTTCGCTTGACGGCGAATGGGATTTCCGGTGGAAGCGCTCGCCGGACCGCGACTGGGAGAAAACGTCGAAAATCAAGGTTCCCTCCTGCTGGCAGCTTCAGGGCGAATACGATCCGCCGCTTTATATCAACTCTCTCTATCCTCTCGCCTTCAACCAGTCGGGCGATCCGATGGGGGAACCTCCCGCCGGATTCACCAGCCGGGAATTCCGCAATCCGGTCGGCCTCTACAAAACCACTTTCAAACGGCCGTGGCGCTGGTGGTTCCGCCGAACAGTGCTGCGTTTCGAAGGGGTGTCTTCGGCGTTTTACGTCAGAGTCAACGGCGAAGACGTCGGCTACGCCGAGGACAGCCGGCTGCCTTCCGAATTCGACCTCACCCCGCACCTCAAGTGGTTCGGCGAAAACACCCTTGAAGTGGAGGTTTTCAAACACTCAGACGGAACGTTCCTCGAAGATCAGGACTTCTGGCGCCTTTCGGGCATATTCCGCTCCGTCTCGCTCGTCTCCGAACACAAAAAAGCGCCCCGCGACTTCGTGGCAGAAACGAGCCTTTCAAGCGATTTCAAAACCGGCGTCGTCAGGATATCCAACGAAAAGGGGGAGCTGCTCAAAGAACGCCGCATCGACAACCCCTATCTGTGGAGCAGCGAACTCCCGTGCGTCTACATGACGCCGGTCGAGCACAAGTGGGGATGGTGGATTTTCGGCGGAACCGACCACTACATCATTTCGTTCGGCTTCCGCAAAGTGGAGATCAAGAACAGCGTCGTGCTCATCAACGGCAGGCGAGCGGTCTTCCGCGGGGTCAACCGTCACGAGATGGATCCCGAATCCGGCTACACCGTCGGCCGCGACCTTATGGAAAGAGACGTGGAAATCATGCGGTTCCTGAATGTGAACGCGGTGCGAACCAGCCACTACCCGAACGCGCCCGACTGGTACGATCTTTGCGACCGCGCCGGGTTGATGCTCGTCTGCGAGGCGAATGTCGAGAGCCACGGTGCGCCCAACAGCGACACTCCGGCCAATTCCGTCGCGAACGATCCGAAATGGCGCCGCAGCCATGTCGACCGCGGAGTGCGCATGGTCGGTTTTTACCGCAACCATCCGTCCGTCATCTTCTGGTCGCTCGGCAATGAATCCGGCAACGGGCCGAATCTCGAAGCGGAGTACGAGACGATCAAGGCGATGGACAAGACGCGCCCGGTGCAGTACTGCGGCGCGAGAGATTCATGGAACACCGACATAAAGTGCCCCGCCTACACGCGTCCGTGGGACTGTGAAGCGTACGCATCCACCAACCCTCCGAAACCGATGATTCTCTGCGAATATTCACACGCGATGGGAAATTCCAACGGCGGAATCTGCAAATACTGGGATCTCGTGAGGAAATATCCGCCGTTCCAGGGCGGTTTCATCTGGGACTTCGCCGACCAGGCGCTGTGGAAGACCGACTCGCGCGGCAGATGGCTCGCCTACGGCGGAGATTTCGCGGATGTGCCTAACGACGGCAATTTCAACTGCAACGGCGTGGTTGACGCGCTGCGCAATCCCCATCCCGCCGCGAACGAAATTAAATACGCCTACCGTCCGGTGCAGGTCGACTCGTTCGACTGGAACGCCCGCGTCGCCAAAATCCACAACTCCTACATGTTCACCGACCTTGAAGAACTCGACGAAATCACCTGGACCGGGGTGGACGGCGACGGCAACGAAACTTCAAAAGGCAGCATACGGGATTTTTCGCTCGGACCCGGCCGCGACGGAGAAATCAAACTCGACGGATTCAGCGGAGAATCGGTCACACTGCGTTTCATGCGCGACGGCCGCCTCGTTGCATGGGATTCGTTCACCAGGCCCTTCTCCCCCCCCGCCGCGCCCGCCGTGAAATCCGCCGCGGACCCGAAAGCCTTCCGCATCAATCTGTGGCGCGCGCCGATCGACAACGACCGCGGCTGGAAAATGCCCGAAGTGTGCAGAGTGTGGAAAGAGGCGACCGACAGCCAGAAGATGCCTGAAGGCGTGAAGAGCGACCTCAAAGTGTCGAAAACCCCCGACGGTTCAACTTTCGTGGACTGGACGCTGACCGTGCCCGCGGGGTTGCCGCCGATACCGCGCGCGGGGCTGTCCTTTACACTGCCGGCCGACGCCGGCGGCAAGGTTGAATACGTCGGGTTGGGCCCGTGGGAGAATTACTCCGACCGTTCGCGGTCGGCGTATTTCGGACGCCACACTGCGACGGTCGGCGCCGTGAGCGGCGTCGCGGCCGCGGCGACCGGGCGGATCGTTTACCCGCGCAACCGCCTCAACCCGGATAATTACGTGGAGCCGGGCGAACAGGGGTACCGTACCGGCTGCAGACGTCTTTTCGTCGCGGGACGGGAAATCTCCGCCGTGAGCGCGCCGTTCGGATTCAACGTGTGGCCCTACACGCAGGAAGCGCTCGAAGCGGCGGATCACCAGTGGAATGTCAAGGCCTCCGACGGCGTGTGGACGGTAAACATCGACGCCGTTCAGATGGGCGTCGGCGGCGACGACAGCTGGGGGGCGCGCCCCCATGACGACGTCATGCCAGGCGCGGGGACGTACCGGTTGTCGTTTCTTGTGAAGGGATTGTGAGACGGGAGTTTTGACCGAATGGAGTCGCACGGCATGAATTTCGCTTTGCCGATAAGGGCTTTCAAGGCTTTTGCACCGGAGGTGATGGTGAATGCCGCGAAGCTTCTGCTTTGCGTTGCCGCCTTCGCTTCCGCCGGCGCGGCCGGGGCGTCGGAATATCCGATCGACCGGATGATCGCGGGGCGGGATCCGTCGGTCGCGATGAAAATCTACGACGAATTCTATTCCAACGCATCGAACCTCGTCTTCAAGCCCAATCCGGGCTGCTGGGCGGCGCGTCTCGATCTGTCCTGCCTGTCGGTGTGGAACACGTCCGCCGAACCCCACAGCCACGGGGGTACGCTGATAAGCCCGTGGCATGTGCTGTTCGCCAAGCACTGGTATCTCGGACCGGGGACCGGACTTTACTTCCGCGAACCCGGCGGCCGCGTCGTGATGCGCAAAATCGCCGGGGTGCGGCATGTCGGCGGAACCGATCTCACGGTGGCTTCGCTCGCCGGGGAACTGCGCGGCGTCGAGCCGGTCAGGGTGCTCTCCGCCGGTTCCGCCGGCGAGCTCACCAACGGTGCCCCGGTGCTGGTGGTAAACCAGGACAAATTCGCCACCGTCGCCGACCTCTCGCCCTTCCCCGCCGGCAAAACCGCGTCCGCGTCCGCCAAGTTCGCTTTCAGGAAATCCGCCGAACCCGGCAGGGCCGCTTTTTTCTTCAGGGTGCGGAGCATGGATTCCGGCTCGCCGACCTTTCTCGTGGACGGGCGGGGGCCGGTGCTGGCGGGGCTTCACTGGGAAGTCGGCGAAGATTCCAACGTGGCGGCTTACGCCGGCGCGATCCAACGCTGCATGGACGAGCTGAAACCCGGCTGCAAGCTGAAGATGAAGTGAAGGAGGCGCGGTGATGGCGGCTGCGGCGGGAAAACTTTTCATAATAGACCTGATGCCTTTTCTATACCGCGGGCATTTCGTTTTTCTGCGAAATCCGCGGGTGACTTCCGGCGGCGTCAACACCTCGGCGCTGCTCGGTCTCGCCAACGGACTGCAGGCGATACTGAAGAAGGAGAAACCAACGCACGCGGTGCTGGCGATGGATCCTGACGGACCGACGTTCAGGCACGAGGCGTACGCCCCGTACAAGGCGCAGCGTCAGAAGATGCCCGAAGATCTCGCCGCTTCGATACCATACGCTTTCGAGCTGGCGGAGGCGCTTAAGATACAGGTGGTGCGGGTGGACGGGTTCGAGGCAGACGACGTAATGGGCACGCTGGCGGTGAAGGGCGCGGCGGCTGGGTTCGACGTCTACCTGGCCACGCCCGACAAGGATGCCGCCCAGCTGGTGCGGCCGGGGGTCAAACTGTACCGGCCGGCGCACGCGGGCGACGCCGCGGAGATTTACGACGAGGCCGGGGTGTGCGAACACTGGCATCTGCGCGAACCGCGGCAGATGATCGATTTTCTCGCGCTCGCCGGCGACGCGTCAGACAACATCCCCGGCATCCGCGGCGTCGGCGAAAAGACGGCGGCGGATCTGCTCGCGAAATTCGGCGACGTCGAGGGCATACTCGCCAACCAGACGAAACTCAAGGGCAAGCTGGCCGAAAAGGTGTTCGCCGGCCGCGAAGACGCGAAGATTTCAAAGTTTCTCACCACGATACGCACCGACGTGCCGGTCGAGCCGGTGTGGGACCGCTACCGCCTTGACGGCGTCGACCGAGAAAAGCTTTCGGCGGTGTGCGCAAAATTCGAACTGAACCGTTTCGCGGCGGAGCTGCTGGGCGACGCCGCTCCGGAACCTTCCGCCGCCGTCGCGGGGCTCAGGACGCTCGCCGACGTTCCCCACGACTACCGTTACGTATCCACCGAGGCGGAGGCGCAGAAGCTGCTGGCGACGCTGATGGCGGAGCCCCGCATCGCCTTCGACACCGAAACCGCGGCGCGGGAGCCGGGGCTGTCCGCCACCGACGCCGGAACCTGCCGGCTGATCGGCTTCTCCTTCGCCGTGGGCGGCGGCAGGGCATGGTACGTCGACGCCTGTCTCGTGGACTTGTTCCGTCCGCTTTTCGCCGATCCGTCGAAATCGCTGGTCGGCCTGAACGTGAAGTTCGACCGCGCCGTTCTGCACCGCTACGGCGTGGGGTTCGCTTCCGTTCCGCACGACGTGATGCTCGCGCACTACTGCCTCGACGCGTCGGCGCGGCACGGAATGGACTTTCTCGCCGAGCGCTATCTCGGGTACCGCACGATACGGTTCGCCGAAGTGGCCGGCGAACAGGAGCGCGGCAAGCCGGAGCCCACGCTGGCCGGCAAGGACATTGCGAAGGTGACCGACTACGCCGCCGAAGACGCCGACGTGACGCTGCGGCTGTACGACGCGATACGGCCGCTGGTGGCGGAGGCAGGCGCGCTCGCGGCGCTCGAGGAGGTGGAAGAGCCGCTTGTCAAGGTGCTGCTCGACATGGAGCGCGAAGGCGTGCGTCTCGACACCGCCGCGCTGAAGGAGTACGGGTTGGAACTCGACCGCGAGATTCTCGGATACACCCGGCGCATCCTCGAATTCGCCGGTCCCGGCTTCAATCCTGACAGCCCCAAGCAGCTTGGCGAACTGCTGTTCGGCCGGCTCGGCCTGCCCGGCGGCAGAAAGACGGCGACCGGTCAGTGGGCGACCGACGAGAAGACGCTGTCGAAAATAGCGGGGGAACATCCGGTGGTGCCGGCGGTTCTGGAATACCGGGCCTGTGCGAAGCTGAAATCCACCTACGTGGACAAACTGCCGGCGCTGATCGGCGGCGATGGGCGGGTGCACACGACATACGCGCAGGCGTTCACCGAAACGGGGCGGCTTTCTTCGTCCGACCCCAATCTGCAGAACATACCGGTGCGCACCGAACGCGGCAGGATGATACGCAGGGCTTTCGTGGCGAGGGACGCCGGACACGTGCTCGTTTCGGCCGATTATTCGCAGATCGAACTCAGGCTGATGGCGGCGATGTCGGGCGACCCGGCGATGCTGGACGCGTTCCGCCGCGGCGACGACATCCACCGCGACACGGCGAGCCGGGTGTTCAACGTGATGCCGGCGTTCGTGACGCCGGAGCAGCGTTCGCAGTGCAAGATGGTGAACTTCGGCATCATATACGGCATCAGCGCGTTCGGGCTTTCGCAGCGGCTGAAAGTGACGCGTCGGGAGGCCGCCGAACTCATCGAAGCGTATTTCGCGCTGTACCCGAAAGTGCGCGAATACATGGCCGCGGCGGTGGCGAAGGCCCGCGAAAAAGGTTACGCCGAGACGGTGCTCGGGCGCCGCCGCACCCTGCGCGACATCAATTCGCGCAACGCCACCGCGCGGCAGGCCGCCGAACGCGACGCCATCAACACCCCGATCCAGGGCAGCGCGGCCGATCTTATAAAGATCGCGATGGTGAGGGTCGACCGTGTCATGAAAGCGGCCGGCATGCGCGCTAAGATGGTGCTGCAGATTCACGACGAACTCGTTTTCGACTGCCCGAAAGACGAGGCGGAACCGCTCAAGGAACTCGTCCGCCGCGAAATGATTTCGGCCTACGACTTCGGCGTTCCGCTCGAAGTCGGCGTCGGTGAAGGCGCCGACTGGCTGTCCGCCCACTGAAATTTGTGGTATAATCTATCCCAGACCATGAAAAACTACCTTGCTATAGATATCGGCGCTTCGAGCGGGCGGCATATCATCGGCCGCGTCGAGGGCGGCAAGATCGTCCTTGAAGAGGTGCACCGTTTCGAGAACTCGCAGATCCGCAAAGACGGCCACGACTGCTGGGACGTTGAACGCCTCGTCGGTTCCGTGAAGGAGGGCATCGACGCGGCGATGGCGAAGACGCGCATCGATTCGATCGGCATAGACACGTGGGGGGTCGATTTCGTTCTGCTCGATGAATCGGGCGGGCGCTGCTGCGACGCCGTAGCCTACCGCGACCTGCGCACGAACGGGGCGGACGCCGAAATCGAGCGCGACGTCATGTCCTTTGAAGACATGTACGCCCGCACCGGCATCCAGAAGGCGAGCTACAACACCGTTTACCAGCTTTGGGCGCTGAAGAAGGAGCATCCGGAGCAGCTGGAGAAGGCGCGTGCGTTCCTCACCCTGCCCGAATATCTTAACTACCGGCTCACCGGCAGAATCGTGCACGAATACACCGACTCTTCGACCACGTCGCTGCTTGACGCCAGGAAGAAGGACTGGGACTTCGATCTGATCGGGCGGCTGGGCTTTCCGCGGAGGATTTTCGGCAAACTTGAAATGCCCGGGGCGGAGGTCGGCGAATACCGGGGCGCCAAAGTGGTGCTGCCGGCGCTCCACGACACCGGCTGCGCGTACCTGGCGGTGCCGGCGCGGGACGACAAGGCGGTGTATCTTTCAAGCGGCACGTGGTCGCTGCTGGGCGTCGAGAACGAGCGGCCCATCACCGACGGCGCGGCGCTCGCCGCCAACTTCACGAACGAAGGCGGCGCGTGGGGGCGGTACCGGTTCCTCAAAAACATCATGGGGCTGTGGATGATACAGTCGATACGGCGCGAACTCAACGGCGTGCAGTACATCGCCGGCAGGGACGGCGCCGACACCCGGGCGGCGCTGAAGAAGCTTTCCGACTACGGCCGGGGGCGCAAGTATTCGTTCGGCGAACTGTCGAACATCGCCCGCGGCGAAAACACGTTCAACATTCTGATCGACGTCAACCAGCAGCGCTTCATCAACCCCGATTCCATGATCGGCGAGGTGATCGAAGCGGCGTCGGAGGAGGGCGGGGCGCCGGCTACGGTCGGGGAACTCATGCAGTGCGTCTACAAATCGCTCGCCGAATGCTACGCCGACGCGATACGCAACCTTTCGGAGATAACCGGCAAGACCTACACCTCGCTGAACATCGTCGGCGGCGGCTGCCAGGATCTCTACCTGAACGCGCTCACGGCGGAGGCCACCGGGTTGGAAGTTTTCGCCGGCCCGGTCGAGGGAACCGCGACCGGCAATCTGATCGTGCAGATGATCGCGGGCGGGGAATTCAAAGACCTGGCCGAAGCCCGCGCCGCGATCGTGCGCTGAAACGCCTGAAAAATGTCAAGGAAGAAAAAGAAAATGAATTCGAAACTGTACATAAAACCGCCGCTGGTCGACCGCGCGTACGACTGGCGGGGCGGTCCGCAGCCGAAAACCCGCGCCGCCCTCGACCGCTTTTTCAAATCAGCCCCGGTGGTGAAAGTGAAAGACGCGATCTGCGAAATGGGGCGGCGCATCTACGCGCGCGGTTTCACCGACGGCAACGGCGGCAACATCTCGGTGCGGGTGGGCGAAGACCTCGTGCTGTGCACGCCGACGCTGTGCTGCAAGGGTTTCATGAAGCGCGAAGACGTCTGCCTCGTCGACATGAATGCCGGCCAGCTGTGCGGGTACCGGCCGCGCACCAGCGAAGTCAAAGTGCACATCGCGATGATGAAGGCGTCGGGCATGAGCGCGTGCATCCACTGCCACCCGCCGCACTGCAACGCGTTTCTCTTCGCCGGGCAGGTGCCGCCCAACGGCGTCAACCCCGAAGCGGACATCTTCTTCAACCAGATACCGCTTGCCCCGTACGCGACGCCCGGCTCCGACGAGGTCGCCGCGTCCGTCGCCGCCGCCGCAAAAACGGCCAACGTCATTTTCATGGAGAACCACGGCATCGTCTGCGGCGGGCGCGACGTGGAGGAGGCCGAATGGTTCGCCGAAAACGCCGACGCGTATTGTCAGGTGCTGCTGCTCGCCGCCGGGCACGGAGCGAAAATCAACCAGGTCGGGCCGGAAAGCGTGAAGGACTTTCTCGCCATCCGCCGCGCGATGGGGCTGCCCGTCGACGACAAGGCGCAGGTCTACAACACCAACCGTTTCAACGGCTACAGCATGCGCAAGTGCAGCAGATAGCCGCCCGCGAAATTTCAATCACCACCCCAAAAAGGAATAATCCAATGGTCAACCGAATCATCCTCAACGAGACTTCGTACCACGGCGCCGGCGCCGTCAAATCCATCGTCGCCGAACTGGCCGCCCGCAGACTGAAAAAGCCGGTCGTGTTCTCCGACCCCGACCTCGTGAAGTTCGGCGTCACCGCCAAGGTGACGGCGCTCCTCGACGCGGCGAAAGTGAAATACGCGGTCTACACCGACATCAAGCCGAACCCGACCATCGCCAACGTGAAGAACGGCGTCAAGGCGTTCAAGGCGGCGAAGGCCGACTCGATAATCGCCATCGGCGGCGGCAGTTCGATGGACACCGCCAAGGCGGTCGGCATAATCGCGGCGAACCCGAAGTTCGCCGACGTTCGCTCGCTTGAAGGCGTCGCCCCGACGAAGAACCCCTCGAAGCCGATTCTCGCCGTGCCGACGACCGCCGGCACCGCGGCGGAGGTTACGATCAACTACGTCATCACCGACGTGGAGAAGAAACGCAAATTCGTGTGCGTCGACCCCCACGACATCCCCGTCGTCGCGTTCGTCGACCCCGACATGATGAGCTCCATGCCCAGAGGCCTCACCGCGTTCACCGGCATGGACGCGCTCACCCACGCGATTGAAGGGCTCATCACCAAGGCCGCCTGCCCGATGACCGACATGATGCATCTGGAGGCGATACGGCTGATTTCGCTTTCCCTCCGCGACGCCGTCGCCAACAAACCATCCGGGCGCGCCGGCATGGCCCTCGGCCAGTACATCGCCGGCATGGGGTTCTCGAACGTCGGTCTCGGCATCGACCACTCGATGGCGCACGGGCTTTCGGCGCTTTACGACATGCCCCACGGCAAGGCGTGCGCGATTTTGCTGCCGACCGCCATGAAGTTCAACGCGCCGAAGACCGGCGACAAATACCGCAGGATCGCCGTCGCCATGGGCGTGAAGGGCGCCGAGAAGATGCCGATCGGCAAGGCCCGAAAAGCCGCCATCGCCGCCGTCGAGAAACTCGCCGGAGACGTCGGCATCCCGCCGGATCTGAAAGGCGTCCTGAAGAAGGAGGATGTCGCGTTCCTCGCGAAGTCCGCCTACGCCGACGCCTGCCGCCCGGGCAACCCCCGCGACCTCACGGTGAAAGACATCGAGCGGCTCTACAAGAGCCTGATGTGACGGGCTGTCACTATCGCGCTCCCGGTGCGCATGACGGCGGAGTAGATTGCCTCGGCAGCCTCCCCCGCCACCTTGCCGAGAGAGGGGACCCCCTTGCCGAGGAGCGGACCCTTCCCATGCGCAGGGAAATTTGATATAATTCGCGGCGTTACAGGGCTTTGGACGGAGATTCTGGGCCTGAAGCGACAAAACGCCAAAGACAAGAATGGATACGACGTGAAATCGAAAGCATCCCTTGTGACGTGTGCTGCGCTTGCGGCGGCTGTCGTGTTCGCGGCGGACGTATGCTCCGCCGCGACGTTCGCAAAGCCCTCGGCGTCGGGGCAACGAGGGTCAGACCCCGGTGAATACGTTGGGGACAACAGGGTCAGACTTGACTGCCACAGTAGATTACCACAGTGGCGGGAGTTTAAGATATACTGTTCAGCATGAGACGTTGCAGGATAAATCTTCCAAATCGGTGCTATCACCTGGTCAGCCGTGTCGCCCATCACGCTTTTGAATTAGGCAAGCGGCGAATCGGAAGGGTCGCGCCGCTATGACAAGGAAACCCTACTGTGGCAATCAGGTCTGACCCTGTTGGCTCCCGGAGTTGGGGCAGGGCTATTTCGGATTTCGCCTTGCGCGTCCGGCCAGGATGCCGGCGGCGGAATGAGGCTAAGCTTATAGACGGGGGAGACTGGTCTTGAACCTGCAGTGTCTGGTGTGCGTGGCAATGGCAACGGCCACGTCTTTCGCGGGAGTCTCTCGGGAGACGCCGGCGATTCAATCGCAGATCGATGCGGCTGCCGCGGCAGGCGGAGGCCGCGTCACGGTGACGGAAGGTGTGCATCCGTGCGGGACGCTGCACCTGAAGTCCGGCGTCGAGCTGCATCTCGAGGAGGGGGCTGTCCTGCTGGGCGGCGCGAGGAGCGAGGACTACGCCGATGTCGAGAACAGCGACGGGATCCGCCCCGAGGCGAATCCGCCTTTTTCGCGCAAGGCGTTCATCGTCGCCGCCGACGCTCACGACATCGCCATCACCGGCAAGGGAGTCATCGACGGACAGGGGACCTTGTTCTTCGACCAAAGCTCGGTCTTGTGGGGACAGTGGTGGCAGAAGCCGCCGCATCCGAGGCCGCGCATGATCCAGTTCGCGCGGTGCAGAAACGTGCGGCTCGAGGGCGTGACGTTCAAGGACAGCCCGATGTGGACGATGTGGATGCGCCGGTGCGAGAACCTGACAGTGTCGGGCATCCGCGTCGTGGCCCATCCGAAGATCATCAACTCCGACGGCATCGACGTCGACGGCTGCCGGCACGTGCGGATCGGCGATTCGTTCTTCTCCACGGGCGACGACTGCATCGTCCTCAGGGCGATCGCCGACAGGATCGATCCCGCGAATCCGGTTGTCTGCGAGGACGTGGTCGTCTCGAACTGCACTCTCAGGAGCGTCTGCCAGGGCGTGCGCATCGGGTGCCCGTCGGACGATCTCATCCGCAATGCCGTCTTCCGCGACATGGTCTTCGAGGGTCGCAACGCCGTTGTGTCGCAGCAGCCGCTCTGCTACCTGCGTACCGATCTGCTGCCTCGGTGCCGCGGGCTACTGAAGACGCAAAACATCCTCTTTGAGAACTGGAAGGCTACTTGCACGGGCCGCCCCGTCGAGATCGCGGTGCAGGAGGGCATCGTTCTGCCGGGCTTCGGCCACATGACGTTCCGCAACTTCGACGTGAAGGCCGACAAGCCCGTCCTCGTGCACGGCAATGCCGCATCGCACGTGAACGACATCCGGTTCGAAAACGTAAAGGGCAAGATATCCGCCGACCGTGCGTTCGACCTGGCGAACGCCTCGTGCGAGACGAATGCGCTGTCCAATGCGATCCTCCTTTTATGAGTACTTGATTATTCCGGTTTTATTTGGTACAATTAACGCGTCAAGAAAGGAAATTGAAAATGAAGACTTTTGTCCGGGCGCTTGCTGTTGCGGGCGCGGTGTTTTGTGTTTTTGCATTTGCGGGAGCGACAGGCGCCTCGGCCGGGGGCGTTTCTCGCACCTGGGTAGGCGGCGTCGATGGCAGCTGGACAACGGCCGACAACTGGTCGCCGTCGGGCGTTCCTGCGGCGGGCGATGACGTGACTATAGGCGCAGGTTGCGCGGTGACGGTGTCGGTGGCGACTGCGGAGCTCAACAGCTTCTCGCTGTCTGGCACGGGGGCGAAGCTCACAATGGCGGAGCCTGTGCGCGCGGCGGTTGCGGATTGCGTCACGGTGCTCAGGGCGGGCACCGTCAGCATTACAGGCGGCGCGGTCGTGACGCACGTCGCCAACAAGCAGACGTATGCGGAGTACTCCGCCAATACGTCCGCGGGATGGATGATCGACGGCCGAGTCAACATCGAATGTACGACCTTTACCCTCGACGCCGATTCGAAGATCGACGCGAACGGCCTCGGCTATGACTGCGCGAAAAGCGCCCGCTATCCTGCGACGGTCGGGCCTGGCGGGCTCTATCCCAAGTACTGCGACGGCTACAACGCCACCGGCGGACATGGCGGCTACGGCTGTGGCTGGATTTACGATATGAACGGTGGAGAGGCCCAGGTTGACGTCATAGGCGGCCAGCCGTATGATACGCCGGAGGCGCCTGTCATGCCGGGGTCTTCCGGAACGGCCAACGGATCTACTTCCAATCTAAGCGGAGGCGGTGTCGTGCGGGTTGCCGTTTCAGGTACGGCGACAATCGACGGCATCGTCTGCGCTGACGCTCGTACGATGAATTCCAATACCAGCTTGGGCTCAGGCGGTTCCGTCTGGGTGACGGCCCAAGTCGTCCGCGGCTCTGGCAAGCTGACGGCGAACGGCGGCTTTAGCGGTTCTGCCTATGGTTACAATTATTGCGGGGCCGGCGGCCGCGTGGCCCTGGTCTACGATCCCGCCGAGCAGGACGAATCGGATGCCGCACTCGGCGTGCCGACGCTGCGCCTGCAGGCGGCGACCAAGTGGACGCATGCGAGCGCGAAGAGCCGTCCTCAGGCCGACGTCGGTTCGGTCTACATGACGGACGACCGGTTTCTCGGCGAGACGTTCGACGGCACTCGCGGCGTCATGGACGGGCAGATATACTGCGGCACATGGAGCCGGTGGCATCCCCGGTCGCTCACGGTGACCGGTTCGTGGGTGCGTTTTCCGGAGGGGACGGCTACCAACCTTGCGCTTTCTGGCGACGTGCTCGTGTCGGGTGTCCACGGGCGGCTTGAGATCGGCGGTGACGAGGCTTTTCCGTACTGCTTTTCGGTCAATACGACTGTCGAGGCCACGGAAAGGGCCTCTCGGGTGCGCCGGATGAGCGCGGTCCGTCCGCGGCTCGCCTGCGCGAACCTGACGCTGGCCGACGGCGGACAGTTCATGATATACCCCGGCTTGACGAACGGCGTCGACCAGGCCGACGGCGCGGAAATCGTCCTCACTGGCGACTTCACGGTCGGAACGAACTCCTTCGCCCTCTTGCCATGCCATCCTACGAACGGCGCCGCCGTTAAGGTGACGGCGGAGAACGTCAAGGTCGATCCCGGTGCTTGGCTGTCTTCGGCCGGGCAGGGCTTTATGGAATACAAGTTGCCGGGCACGACGGTGTCGACGGGAGGCATAGCACCGGGCTATCCCGATTATGTGCGCGCCAACGGCTTTGCTCCCTCCCATGGCGGCTACGGCACACGCTACGTCAACAGTCTGACGGCGATGTCCTATGATTCGCTGGAAAATCCTCTTCTTCCCGGCAGCCCTGGTAACCGCTCGTACAACAACCGCGGCGGCGGTTCTGGCGGCGGTGTGGTGTTGATCGTGGCGCGTAGCAAGGTGACGGTCGACGGTACTGTTGATGCGCGCGGACAGAGTCTGGACAGTGCCAATACCGCTCCCGGTTCTGGCGGCACGGTGAACATCACATGCCGGACGATTGCAGGCTCCGGCACGATTGACGCTTCCGGCGGGCGGCACAATGTCGCCAACAAGTATTACCCGAATTGGGTCGGCGCCGGTGGTCGAGTTGCCGTCCACTATGACCGCGGGGCGCAGGCCGCTTCCGGGGACATCGTCGCCATCACGTGGAAGTGCGGCACGCAGGTCTGCGCCGAGACGGTCAATCATTGCTGTCGTGCCAATGAAGGCGGACTCGGGACTGTCTGGTTCCCTGATACGAGGCTTTTGGGGCATGCGTTCGGCTCCGGTACGCTGACGTCAGGCGAGTTCCACTTCGGCACATGGACGGGCTGGACGCCTGCGGACGTCGTCGCGGACGGTCCGGACGTGAACGTGCGGCTCGTGTCGGACGGCAACGACTTTGTCATCAACGGCAATCTGACGATCCGCAACGGCGCGGCCTTGGGCTTCGGCGGCGGCACGAACTACTGTACGCATCCGACGACCTATCTGCCGTTTTCGCCGGCCGGGAAGGGGGCGGTCGTCAAGGTCAACGGCAGCGTCATCATGGAAGCGCCCGGGCAGTCGGGGTGGCGCAACGAGCTGCATGTCTACGCGGGACATGGCTGCACGGTGCAGGCCGAAGACGTGGGCGGCGTCTTGGAGATAGCCCGCCAGTTCATGATCGGCACGAACAGCTGGGTATATCCGTCGAGCGAACCGTATTCCGGCGAGTCGGTGAAGGTGACGGTCGGCGGCAAGGTGAACATCGACCCGAACGCCGGATTTGACGCGACCGGGCTCGGCTACTCTGGCGGTTCGCATCCGGCGCGCGAGTGGCACAATGCGGGCTATGGCCCTGGCGCCGTCGCCGGCCGTGGCCGCGGCAGCGCCTATGGCGGCATCGGCGGATGCAGCGTGGGCTCGGCGACGACTAAGTTTCCTCTGCCCGGGTATGGCACAAGCGGCGAAGGCGTCCCGCTGTGGCAGATTCCGTCGAAGCCTGGCTCCGGCTCTTCTGTGGGCGACACTGGCTTTGGCGGACCAGGAGGCGGCTGCATCTGGATCGAGACGAAGAGTTCCTTCAAGATCGCCGGCAGTCTGATCGCCGACGGGCAAGGGGGTGCTATGGCCGGATGGTCATCCAGCGGCTCCGGCGGCGCGGTCTACGTTCGCTGCCGGCATTGGGTGCCGGACGAAACGGCCGTCGTTCGTGCCAAGGGCGGTGCGACCGGCGGCGCCGGCGGCGGCGGATGCATAGCGATCTGGCGCGCCATGGATCACGATCTGACGCCGACAAACGAGCGTACATATGTGAGCGCGCCTGCCGGCAGCTACGGCAATACTGTCCAGAAGGCGACCGACGGCACGATCTACTGGGGCGACCTGCCGATGCCGGGATTGATGCTGCTTGTGCGGTAGCCTTTGTCTTTGCCGATATGAAAGATTTCTCCATAATGCGGCTTGGCAAGTGGCTCCTGTGCCCGGTTCTCCTGGCCGGACTGTGCTTCGGCAGCGCTGCCGGCGCCGAGACGACTAAGCTGATGTTCTCGTTCGATACCGAAGACTTCACCAATCCGCGGAGCGCCGACGCCATCTTGCGGGTCGCCGAGCTCTTCGAGTCTGAGGGCCTGGTCGGACACTTCCAGGTGGTCGGGCAGCTCGCGCGGCAGCTTGAGAACTGGGGACGGCAGGACGTCATCAAGGCGCTGTCGCGCCATCTGATCGGCACTCATACGCTCAATCACTCCATACACCCGAACATTCTGGAGCTTTCCGACGGCGAGGACTATACGGCGGCCTACGAACGGGTCATGGCGCAGGAGTCGGAGTGCGTAGCTACGTTGAAGCGCGTGTTCAAGACAGACCGCATCTGGTCCAGTTCGCCGTCTGGCAACTGCGAGTCGTATGTCGCCGACCGCGTCTACGCCGACATGGGCATCGACTACGGGGTCGGCCCCCACTACACGACGATGGACGGCGATGACATCTGGTTCGCCGGGCAGCGCCGCATCGCCTACATCTATTCGTGGGACGATTTCTTCTACTGCGGGGAGTCCTTCGACCGGTCGGAGAAGAAGCTCCTTGACCGGCTGGCGAAAAGCCGTGTCGGCATGGTCTTTCTGCATCCGAACTTCGCCTGTTCCAAGGTCTTCTGGGACCGGCTCAACTACAACGGCGGCAACCATGCGCGCTGGGGCGAGTGGAAGCTCTCTGCGCCGCGCGACAAGAAGACCGTCGACGCGTATTTCGACTGGATACGCCAGACGCTCCGCGCGATCAAGCGGGATCCGCGCTTTGAGCTGACGACGATTCCAGAGCTGGACCGCGCCCGCAAACCGCGCCGGCCCATCCGCCGCGGAGACCTCGCGCAGATCCGCGAATCCCTGAGGAAAGACCTCACGACAATCCGGGAGCCGGCGTCGTGGTGCGTGTCGGACGTGTTCGTGGCGGTCGTGAAGATGCTGCGCGGCGAAGACGAGTATCTGCCGGGCGTTGCATACGGCTTTCTCGACCGTCCCGTCGGCGTCACCAACCGGGTCGTCGTCAGCCGCGCCGACGTGGCCAAGGCCGCCGAAGTGATGGATGTCGGCGGCTTCTTGCCGGCGTCGATCAGAGTCGGCGATTACGTCATCGGCCCAGCTGATTTTCTCTTTGCAGGGCTTGACATCCTTGTTGACGGGGGTGAGACGGCGCTTGTCGTTCCAAAAGAGCAGTTGGGACGGTTCAAGGGCACGCCGCTCGAGCCGCTTGAACACAGGGTGCGGGTGAAGATCCCGGGCGATCCGCGCAGCGGGTGGATGCACACGGCGGCGTTCCGCGACGAGTTTACGGCCCCGCGACTGCGCTGGCAACTCTGGACTTTTCGCTACGAGTGACACCCGCACCGCCGCCCCCGCGCGCTTCTTCAGGCTCAAGGTGGAGGAGTAACGGTCTTAATTTATGGGAATAAAAGTCTTTAATTTTTGGATAATGTGGCAAAGTCTGGGACGAAGTTCTATTCTATGAGGTTGACAACTGTTGTCAACTGTTTGAGGCCATGGTTTATACATTGTGAGAAAAGCAGCTATCTGCCTTGTATGTGAATATAACTCGCAGTAGTCAGCATGGGCTCTCGTCTACCCGGCGGCGTTCGCGAAGTAGCGGGCGGAGTCCGAGAGTTGGCGGCGACTTGGAACGACTTTGCCGAAATGCCGCAGGCGGGAGGCTTTACGACGTGCTCTGGACATGTCAACCTTGTCGACGGGCTTGTCGTAAACCCTCATACTCCCGCCCGTGACATTTCGCAGTTGGCTGCAGCAACCTAGGAATGGCGCGGCACGGGGTTGGAGGGGGATAGGTGCTGAACGGCAATCCACCAGGCGCTGAACGGCAACTTGATCAGCATCTAAACCCCTTTTGCCATGAGTGTAAGGGATTCCTGCCAGCAATGTAAGTACCTACCAAGCATGGTGTACGCCGTTTCATCCGCCGATGCAAGCGAATGCGGATATTTCGCCGAAGCCTACCTGCCAAATGTCGCATCGAGAATGGAATTTCAAGCGACTCCATGCCATGTCAGTGTCATTCCGTGTTGGCGCTTTAGGGCCGCTTCTGTCTGGCGGCAAGGCGACATGCACCTGCGGGCGAAGCCGTCAGGTTCCCCGACGGCTTCAGTAGTCGCGTGTGAAGCGCTCTCGCTCCTGCGGCAACTCATGTCGGCTGAGAATCGCGGAGCTGATGCCGTAGTGGTAACGGAGGCTGTTTGCCAGCCGTCGGAATTGTTTCTCAAATGTGCAAGGCTCTCCAGGGGCTCGACAGCGTTTTCCAAAGGTGGGGATTCCAGACTGAATCACCGAATCACCATGTGGAGTTGACAGGCAAAAAGAATATGGATATAATAATCATCCTCAAACCGAAAATAGGAGTTCAGAGGATGACAAGAAAGGGTTTTCGCAATAAGGCAACATCAACGCTCCGCGCTGCGCTTGCGGTGATGACGTTCGGCCTCGCCTCGTGCGTTCTAGCCGAGACGGAAACCGTCGGCAGCTACACGTGGTCGTACCGCATCGTCGGCGGCAAGGCGGAAATCTACAAGGACGACGGTTCCGGCGACGGCACCACCGCCGTCTCGCCGAAGCCGACTGGCGCGGTGACGATTCCTTCTACGCTCGGCGGCAAGACAGTCACAAGCATCGGATGTTATGCGTTCGACGAGTGCTCCGGCATGACTTCCGCGGCGATCCCCTCCGGCGTGACGAGTCTCGGGGATGGGGCGTTCAGGTACTGCAGCGGCTTGAAGAGCGTGACAATACCCAACTCCGTGACGAGCATCGGCTGGGGGGCGTTTTGGTCTTCTGGCTTGACGAGCGTGACGATTCCCGCAGACATGACCTCGATTGGGGCGAATGCGTTCTATCTCTGCACGGCCCTGGCGGACGTGTACTGCTATGCCGATCCTGTCTTGTTGACATGGGGCGACGCAAGCGAGGACTTCAAGAGCGGCAAGGCGACGACGATCCACGTTAGGGCGGGACAGCTTTCGGGCTACAGTTCGAAGTTCGGCTCCACCGTTCGCGCCACCTTCGTCGGAGACCTCGACACCAATACGGAGACCGTCGGCGGCTACACGTGGTCGTTCCGCATCGTCGGCGGCAAGGCGGAAATCTACAAGGAGGACGTGGCGGCCCCCGGCTATGGCGACACCGCCATATCGCCGAAGCCGACCGGCGCGGTGACGATTCCTTCTACGCTCGGCGGCAAGCCCGTCACGAGCATCGGGGATTCCGCGTTTCTCGGCTGCAGCGGCCTTACCAGCGTGACGGTTCCAGAAAGCGTGACGAAATTCGACAGGTCCGCGTTCTACGGCTGCACTGGCCTTGCGAGCGTGACGATTCCCGCGAGCGTGACATTAATTGGGGACTATGCGTTCTACAATTGCACGGCCATGACGGATGTGTACTGCCATCCAGCTCCTGCTTCGCTGGCGTGGGGCAACGCAAGCAGCGACTTCAAGAGCGGCAAGGCGACGAAGATCCACGTGAAGTCCGGGCAACTTTCGGGCTACAGTTCGAAGTTCGGCTCCTCTGTCCGCGCCACCTTCGTCGGCGACCTCGACATCAAGACGGAGACCGTCGGCGGCTACTCGTGGTCGTACCGCATCGTCGGCGGCAAGGCGGAAATCTACAAGGACGATGGTTCCGGCGACGGAACCACCGCCGTTTCGCCGAAGCCGACCGGCGCGGTGACGATTCCTGCTACGCTCGGCGGCAAGACAGTCACATGCATCGGGTGTCATGCGTTGGACGCGTGCACCGGCATGACTTCCGCGACGATCCCCTCCGGCGTGACAAGCCTCGGGGATGGGGCGTTCAGGTACTGCAGCGGCTTGAAGGGCGTGACAATGCCCGACTCCGTGGCGAATATCAGTTGGGGGGCGTTCTATAGTTGCAGCGCGTTGACGAGCGTGACGATTCCCGCAAACGTGACCTCGATCGGGGCGAATGCGTTCTATCTCTGCACGGCCCTGGCGGACGTGTACTGCCATGCCGATCCTGTCTTGTTGACATGGGGCGACGCAAGCGACGACTTCAAGAGCGGCAAGGCGACGAAGATTCACGTGAAGTCCGGGCAATTTTCGGGCTACAGTTCGAAGTTCGGCTCCTCTGTCCGCGCCACCTTCGTCGGCGACCTTGACATTCTCACGGTGACGTTCAACGCGAACGGCGGCAGCGTGTCTCCGGCCGCGCGCTCGGTCAACTACAACGCGGCGGTCGGGACGTTGCCCACGCCCACGCGCACGGGCTACACGTTCGCGGGCTGGTTCACGTCGGCGAGCGGCGGCACGCAGATAGGCACGGCGACCAAGGTGACGGCGGACGTGACGTACTACGCGCACTGGAAGGCGACCTACGCGGTGACATACAGGCCCGGCGCCTACGGCATGGGGGCCGAGCAGACCGCCACGAAGACCGAGGGCGTAGTGCTGGCGCTGAAGAACGCGGTCTTCACGCGTGAGGGCTACACGCAGACGGGGTGGGCCACGAGCGACGGGGGCGCGAAGGCCTACGCCCTCGGCGCGTCATATGCCGTCAACGCCGCGCTTACGCTCTACCCGTTCTGGACTGCCAACACTTACGAGCTTACTCTCACGCCCAACAACACGATGTATGGCACGGTGAGCGGCGGCGGGAATTACGAGGCGGGTGCGACGGCGACGCTGAGGGCGACGGCGAAGACGGGCAATGCGTTCGCGGGGTGGTTCACGGACGAGGCGTGCACTAAGCCGCTGAACCCAGCGGGCTACGACAACCGTAGCCCGACGGTGAAGATCGCAATGCCCGTGAAGGGCACGACGGTCTACGCGATGTTCGTCACCGCGGCGGAGGCGAAGAAGTCGCTCAAGTTCTCGTCCGCGACGGCAAAGCTCGCCAAGACGCCCGCCAAGGCGACGGCGGGCAAGGCGTTCTCGCTGAAGCTCGGAATCTCGTCCGCCTCGCTCGTGACGGTGACGGCTACGGGCCTTCCGAAGGGGCTCAAGATAGACAAGGCGACCGGGGCGATAACAGGCACGGGGACGGTGTCGGGCGACTTCACCGCGACCGTGACGGTAAAGGACGCGGCGGGCAACAAAATCACGCAGAAGGTGAAGATAACCGTCGAGGCCGCCGCATACGCCAAAGGCGACTTCTATGGCACGGCGAAGCCCGGCAAGAAGGGCGACCCGATGGCGTATCTCCAGTTCACGGTCGGCAAGACCGGCAAGGTGTCCGGCAAGGTCACTTACAAGGGCAAGGCGTATTCGTTCAAGTCGACGCTCTCCTCCTGCACGGCGTCAAAGGCTGCGTTCACGCCGAGCGTGAAGATCGGCAAGGCGACTTTCAAGCCAGGCGCGGTGACGATACGCGAGACTGAGAATGCCGGCGGTTTCTTAGTCGAGGCGGCGAACAAGAAGGGCACCTTCACCGGGCAGAAGAAGGCGAACCTCGTGAAGAAGGGGAAGGCGCTCGCCAAACTCATTGGCAAGAGCTTCACGTTCACGAAGAAGACGAAGAACTCGGGCCTGACTAAGAACGGCGACAAGCTGAAGGTGAAGCTGCTGACGGCGACAAGGTTACGGCGTCCGGCACTGTTAACGGCAAGAAGCTGACGGCTCTTTCGGCGCCGTTGATCGTCTCGGCGGTGTCGGCGCTGGAC
>JAGCAM010000015.1 GCA_017652705.1 Kiritimatiellia bacterium
CACCGCGGCGGCGATGGCGGTCGCCGGCGGTCTGGCGGTGCAGGACGTGCCGTACGACGGGCTTCGCGCGCGTCTCGCGGCGGCCGGGCAGGTGCTGGAATTGAAAAACGTCGAAAAAAAGGGGGAATGAGATGGTGAAAATGTTGACGGCCTCGGCCGCCGCGCTCGCGGCCGCGGGAGCGGCGTTCGGCTCGGTGCAGCTCCGCGAGCTCACTTTCCAGGTGGCGATGCCGGTGAAAACCGCGCCGGCGATCGACGGTTCGCTTGACGACGCCGCCTGGAAGGAGGCGGTCGTGCACGACCGCTACTACGAATATATCAAACCCAACCCCAGGCGGGTCAAACTGCGCACCGACTGCATGATCGTCTACGACGACAAGGGCGTTTACACCGGCATCCGCAACTGGGAGGACAAGCCGCAGAGACTGCGCCGCAACGTCATCAAGAACAAGGCGAAGGACATCTGGCTCGACGACTGCGCCGAGCTCTACTACGATCCTGCGGCGTCCGGTTCCGGCTACTACCGTTTCGTCGTCAACGCCAACGGCAAATACGATTCCGCCTGGCGGATGGACACGGCGAACATCGACTGGGACTGGAACCCCGACGGTGTGCGGGCCGCGGCGAAGGTGTTCGACGACCGCTGGGAATTCGAGCTGTTCCTGCCCTGGAGCGTATTCCACAACCGGCCCATGCCGGAACCCGGCGAGATTTGGACGTTCAACCATTCCCGTTTCCGTTACGCCGAACACGGCTGGGGCGATTTTTCCACTTCGGCGCCCGGCGGGTCGGTCATATCGCCCAATAAATTCGGCTACCTGTATTTCTCCGACGGAAGCAAGCCGGACGCCGCCAAAGTGCTTGACCTGCTGCAGAAGCGGTTGCAGACGATCTGGGCGATCGAGATCGACGGCAAGACCTATCTGCGCGATCTGAACGGCATTTCGACGATGGACGAATCGGTGCCCGAGTTCATCGCCCGGCGCGACGCGGCGGAGAAAGCCGAAGAGGCCGGGTACGAGACGAATTTCCAGGCGCTTGCAAAAGCCGATTACAAGGCCGAGCCGCTCAAGCTGCCGGTTGCCGGAACGTACGACCTCAATCCCCCGGAGAAATACGACGGCTACAACGGCTGGTACCGCCACAACCGCGTCAAAGACGCCTACGTCACCCCGCATCTGGACTGGCGCGCGCCGGAATGGAAGGTGAAGACGCCGAAGGTTCTGTTCTGCACCGGCTTCGGGGCGGAATTCCGCGACGCGATCGAACTGGAGCAGCGCTTCGACATGGAGGCGTATTACTTTCCGGGAAACTTCGGCGAGACCGGCGTTTACAGGGATCCGGTGTCGCTCGGCACGCATCTCGACAAGCGCCGCCAGTTCGAGACGCTGCTGACGAAGGAGCCGGACGTGTTCGTGTTCACCGGGATGAACTTCGATTCGGTGCCGTCCCGCTACCGCTACGAAATCCTGAGGCGGGTGCGCGACGAAGGCCGCGGTCTCGTGGTCCTTTCCGGCCATGCCGGCAAGGCGAGGCGGCTGTTCGCCCGGCTGCCGAAAGACCGGCTCGCGATGGCGATGCTCGAAAACCGGGTCTCCTGGAAAACCGTTCCCGACTGCTATCTGTTCGGGCGCGGCCGCGTCGTGCTGGCCGACATCGCCATGCCCGGGCCGTGGTCGCTCGGTTTCCGCGGCGATTACGAGACGAGGTCGCTGCGCCGCTGGGCGCCGGTGACCTGGGCGGCGCACAACGATCCGTGCGGCGACGTCGTGTTCGCCGACGGCCGGCTGGATGGAAAACTGCCGTATGAAACGAAGTTCATCGCGTTCAAGATCACCGGCTCCGGCGAGGCGGACAGGGTCCGCTGGCGGCTGCGCGACAAGGGCGCCGCGGTGGTGGCCGAAGGCTGGGCGAAGCAGAGAGGCGAACTCACGGAAGTTCCGCTGGAAAGAGTGGCGCCAGGCGGATATGCGCTCGACATCCTCCACAAAGTGCCGGTGAGCCGCACCTTCGAGAAGGAGGCGCTGGTGGGCGAGTTCACGATCAACGGCACCAATGAAATTCTGATCGCCGAGAACGGCCCGGTGTCGGTGAAGGTGGAGTGGGAGAAACCGGCCGCGGAGGGTTGCGCGCTTGAATGGGAAATCTACGACATGCCCTACCGCCAGCTGCGCGACAAAGGATCGGCGAAACTCGGTCGGGGGGCGCGTTCCGCGGTCGTCAAACGCGCGGCGAAGCCGTTTCCGACGCTGGCGGGGTTCATCCGCGCGCGTCTGCTGCTCAAGGACGGGTCGGTCGCCGCATGCCGCGACAAGATGGCGTTTTTCCCGAACCACCGCTTCCCCGACTACACGATGACGATCTGGGAGTCGATTTACGAAAAGGGCATGCTCGAGCTGTTCGCGCCGCAGTGCATCGACGCGCTCGGCTACGAAAACCACCTCGGGGAGTCGGGGGCGAACTCGGCGATATTCAACGGCCGGGCGGTGCCGTACGTGACGAGGGTGATGCTCGCGGGCGGCACCAACGGCGTCCGCTGGGCGGATCACGTGCTGCCGATCCGCCGCAGCACCACGGCCGAGAAGGCGCGTTACGAAGAACTCAAGAAAGACGTGAACATCTACCGCCCCGAAGTCCGCGCGGCGATAGAAGAAGGCTTCGCCGACAGGGTGAGGCGGCCGGTCAAATACGGCGTGAGCTGCTGGAATCTCGGCGACGAGTGCCACTTCGGCGACGACATCGGGTTCGGCGACGAGCGGGACGACGGGTACTTCCGCGAGTTTCTCAAGAAGCGCTACGGAACGATCGAGCGCTATAACGCGGCGCACGGCACGAAACTCTCCTCCTTCGACGGGGCCGAACACAAACTCACGGCGGTTTCCAGAAAGGAGGGGGACTGGCCGTCCTGGGGCGATCAGAAGGCGTATGCGGAAAAGATGTACTCCGACACATTCCAGCTGCTGCGTTCGGTGATAAAGAAGTTCGATCCGAAGGCGCGCGTCGGCGCGGAGGGGTCGGTGCCGGGCGATCTCGAGCAGACCGTCGCCGATCTTGAGTTCTGGGGGCCGTACCGCTCGCTCGTGAACGACGAACTGCTGCGCAACATCGCGCCGGACCGGGTGCGCGGCATCTGGTGGGGCGGTTACACGAGCGAGGCGCGCAACGGCTTCCCCGAGAACCAGTGGGAGTATCTGCTCACCGGCACGCTCAACGGCGATCTCTGGTTCGCCGCGTCGCCCGGCGGCACGCTGAGCGCCTTCGCCGGCGACTTCACCCCGGCGCCGTACGTGCAGAAGATGATGCCCCACCACTCGCGGCTCAAGCGGGGTCTCGCGCCGCTGCTGATACGCACTCCCCTGCGGGCGCAGCCGTTCGCGTTCTACTATTCGCATCCGAGCCTGCTCGCCTCGACGCTGTCGGTGGATTTCCCCCCGCCGTCGGCGGGGTTGATTTCGTACATCCGCTTCTGCTACCGTTACGGTTTCGACGTTTCGATGGTGACGCCGCGCACGCTCGGAAAACTCGCCGGCAAAAAGATGCTGTTCCTCGTCGGCGCGTGTTCGCTCTCCGACCCCGAAATCGCCGCGATGAAAGCGTTCAGGGCGAAGGGCGGCGAAATCGTCTCCGACTCGGAACCCGGCGTGCTCGACGAATTCTTCGCCCGCCGCGCCGCCCCGCCGCTCAAAGGCGAATGGCGCCTGCTGAAGCGGGGCTGGAAGGACGGCGAACTCAAGGCGGTTCTCGCCTCGAAGGGGATCGTGCAGAAAGAATACGTCGGGGGGCTCGATCTCGAACACACGATTCTGCGCGTCCGCGAACTGGGCGGCATGAAGATCGTCGGCGTCAAGACGCGCGCGAAATTCACGGGCTCGCCGGCCGTGATCGGCTTCGGCGGGCGCGGCTTCATCTACGAATGCGACAACGGGTTCGTCCGCGAAGGCGACAAGGTCGAAATCGCCGCGCTGGACCGTCCGTTCAAACTCTACGCGATCTTCCCCGAAAAGCAGTCGCCGCCGGTCGTTGCGGCCGCGAAGACCCGCATCCGCCCGGGCGACAACGTCGAAATCGCCACGTCCGGACTGCGCCGTTCCGGCGTTTACCGGCTGACGGTCAAGGATCCGGACGGGGCGGAGATCCGCAACCGCGAGCGCGTCTTCGCCGCGGACGGCAAACCGCTCGTGTTCCAGTTCCCGTATTCCGACCGCGAGGGTGCCTACACTGTTGAGTTGCGTGACATCGCGACCGGTCTGACCGGTTCCCGCGGTATAACGCTCGGCGGCGGCGACGCCGCGGCGAAAGGCGAAGCCGCGGTCTTGAAAATCAACACTTCCGCCCCCGGCCACGAAATACCCAAGCTGCTGTGGGGCGCGTTTTACGAAGACTACGGTTTCGGCGCCGACGGCGGGCTTTACCCCGAACTGGTGGCCAACCGCGGTTTCGATCTGCCGCCGGCCCCGCTCTGGGCGTGGGAGGAGGACTTCCGCGGCATGCCGGCGCGCATAAGCGTCCAGCACGGTCGGCCGGTGCATCCCAACACCGCCGCGCACGTGCGCATCGAGGCGTTCCGCGGCAAACCAGGCTCCCGCGCCGGCGTCAGGAACACCGGCTATTTCGGCATCGCCGTTAAGAAGGGCGCCGAATACACGTTTTCGATGTACGTGCGCGGGCTCGACGGCTACCGCGGCGACGTGGAGGTGCTGCTGCACAAAGACGGCAGAACCCTCGCCGCCGCGAAATTCCCGGCCGCGTCGTTCAAAGTCGGCCCGGAAAGGTCCGGCCCAGATTTCGTGCTGCCGGAGTGGACCAGGGTGACCGCCGCGATGACGCCTTCGGAGACCGCGGCGGACGCCGGGCTGTCGGTGCTGCTCACCGACGGCGGCGTGATCGAGGCCGACATGGTGTCGCTGTATCCGAAAGACACGTTCCGCGGACGCGCGAACGGGCTCCGGCGCGATCTGGCCGAGATGGTCGCCGCGCAGAAGCCGGCGTTTCTGCGCTTTCCCGGCGGCTGCATGCTCGAAGGGCGCGATTTCCAGCAGTGGTGCGACTGGAAGCGCACCGTCGGCCCGCTCGAGCGCCGCGAATGCATCGAGGGCCTCTGGAGCTGGAGCGCCACCCATGGCCTCGGCTACTATGAATATCTGCTGATGTGCGAAGACATGGGCATGGAGCCGATGCCGGTGCTGCTCGGCGCCGTGACCTGCCAGTACCGCGACCCGAAATACTGCCCGCCGGAAGGCCTCGGCTATTTCATCGGCAACACTCTGGATCTCATCGAGTTCATGAACGGCGACGCGTCGACGGTCTGGGGCAAAGTGCGCGCGTCGATGGGCCATCCGAAGCCGTTCAACGTCAAAATGATCCAGATCGGCAACGAGAACTGGGGGGAGAGGTTCCTCGCCAACTTCGACGCCATCGCCGCGGCGGTGAAGGCGAAGCATCCCGGAATCGACGTGATCGGCTCGGCCGGCGGCGGGGTGGACAACGACGGCTGGCGGCTCGCGATGAAGCATTTTGCGGGGCGGAGAGACCTCACCATCGACGAACACTACTACATGCCGGCCGACTGGTTCTACGAAAACGCCGGGCGCTACGACGGCTACGACCGCGGGGGGCCGAAGATTTTCGTCGGCGAATACGCCAGCTTCGACAGGGTGCGCGGCAAGCCCCGCTGCTGTCTCGACAACGCCCTCGGCGAAGCCGCGCTGATGACCGGCATCGAACGGAACTCCGACATCGTGGTCAAGGCGAGTTTCGCGCCCATGTTCCTGCGCAGCGTCGACGGCGTGAAGGAATTTTTCGGCGGCAGGAAGTATTCCTCGGCATGGCCCGGCAGCGAAATCTGGTTCGACGGGCTGAACGTCGTCGGCCGGACTTCCTACTACGTGCAGAAGATGTTCTTGCTCAACCGGCCGGACGCGCTGATACGCCACGAACAGAATCTGCCGCGGACGAAGGACGGGGTTTTCGCCGTGTGCGGGCTCGACCGCGCGAAGGGCGAATACGTGGTGAAGGTGGTGAATCCGGCGGGGTTGGCGAGGAAACTCAAACTGGAATTCGACGCACGGCTGCCATCCGGCGGAATCACCTTCGAGACGCTGTCGCACGAAAACCCTCTCGCGGAGAACTCGCTTGAGCGGCCGTCGGTCGTCAGGCCGGAAACCGGCGGAACGGCGTTCGCCGGCGGCGCGGAATGGGAGACGACGCTGAAGCCCCACTCGCTGGCCGTCTACCGTCTGCCCGCCGCGAAATGAAAAGGATACACGCCGTGCTGCGTCCGTCTTTTAGGCATCTTGCCGCGGCGGCGGCGCTCGCCTCCGCCGCTACCGCGTCCGCCGTGGAAACGGTGACCCTTGCGAGGGACGGCGAAGCGCTGGCGGACATAGTCGTTTCGAAAAGCGCGGTGAAGGCCGCGCGGTTCGGCGCGGAGGAGCTCCGCTGGCATCTGAAGCGCATGACCGGCGCCGACTTCAAAGTCAAGACCGACGACAAGCCGCCGTCGCGGCTTGAGATACGCGTCGGCCGGACCAGCCGCACGAAGACCGCGGCGGATGAATTCGGCAACCAGCAGTTCATGGTCAAGATCGACGGCGAAGGCGTGGAGCTGATCGGCCGCGACCGCGCCGACCGCGGCGAATTCCGCTACTGCCAGTGCGAACTGCACGGAGTGGAGGGCGAGAACTGGCCGGGGCTTTACGACGAGCAGGGGTCGCTCTACGCGGTTTACGAGTTTCTCGAGACCGACTGCGGCGTCAGATGGTGCGACGACAGCGAATTCGGCACCGTCATACCCGAACGCCGCGCGCTGACGCTCCGCTGCGGGGAAAAGCGCCGGGAACCGTTCGTCAGAAGCCGCAACGGCGGTTTCGGCGGCGCGCTCGGATTCTCGCTTTGGCGCGGCGGAACGGAAAACCGCCGCAAATGGGAGGCGAAGGGGTGGCGCAATCCGAAATCGCACGCGCTAATGTCGCGGCTGTATCTGACGCGCCACCGCGCCGGCGGCAGTTACCGCGGCGCCAACCATTCGCTCTACCACTTCATCGATCTGTACTGGAACACCAACAAACCGGACAACGTCGCGTACCGGCCCGACTGGTTCGCCGCCGGGCGCGAACACAGCGTGCCGTCGCAGCTCTGCTATTCCAACCCCGAAGTGATCGCCGCGGTGGTGAAGATGGTTCGCGACTATTTCAACGACCGCGACGTCAAGAACTCGAAACGCTACTTCAACTACTGCGGATCGAGGGTGAAACGCTGGGGCGAAGACCAGTTCTGCCTGGAGCCGATGGACAACTCCGTCTTCTGCGAATGCGACCGGTGCCGGCCGCAGTTCGAGAACGGCCGCGGCCGGGAATGTTCCCAGCACTCCACCTACTGGTTCCGGTTCGTGAACACCGTCGCGAAGGAAATCGCCGAAAGCCACCCCGGCAAATTCATCGCCACGCTCGCCTACATGACGCACGAAGGGCTGCCGACCGGCATCGAACTGGAGAAGAACGTGAGGGTCTACAACTGCATTTTCGACAACCGCATACCCGCCTCGCCGAACTATCTGCCCGCGCTGGAGCGGATGAAGGCGTGGCACCGGCGGTATCCCGACCTTGAATTCGGCATGTGGCTCTACAACACCTTCCCGCTCGAACGCGCCAACCGCGCCAACTACAAGTGCTTCCCCGGGTTCTACGCCCACGAGGGCGAGAAACAGTACCGCATCTACAAGGAGTGCAACGCCCGCTGGTCGACGTACCAGTGCGGACTCAACGGAGCCTCCGAGACGTACATGCAGCTTGAATGGATGATCGACCCCGACAAGACCGCCGACGAGCTGATCGACGGATACTTCGCGATGTTCGGCGCCGCCGCGCCGGCGATGAAAAAGTTCTACGCGCTCGTCGAAAAGCGCCACTGCGATCCGTCCAGCCGCCCGCGCGACATCGTGCCCGACTCGCAGCGCGCGGCGTGGGAGTTCATGGGCGACGCGCCGACGATGAAGGCGCTCGCCGGTTTCATCGGCGAAGCGGACCGTCTCGCCGACACCGCGCAGGCGAAGGGGGCTCTCGAACTTTTCAAGCTCGACGTCTGGGAATACATGCTCGCCGGCGCGGCGGAATACGCCGAAACCGCGCGTTGCCCCGAACCGGCGTTCACCGCGCGCCGCGTGAAACCTGCCGGCGGCGACCCCGACCGCGCAGACTGGGCGGCGGCCGAAACCGCCGAGCCCCCCTACAACTTCGCCGGCAGCGCGAAAGCTTCGGCTTTCCCGTTCAGGCTGAAGCTCGCCCACGACGGAGAATACCTCTACGTCGAGGCGACCCTCGGCGTGGACGTGAAGAAACTCCGCAGCGCCGCCGAAATCTACTGGTGCGACGATTTCGAGCTGATGATCGCCCGCGAGCGCCGCCGCCCGTACCGGTGCTGGTTCTCGGCGCCGGACGGCCGGATGACTTCGGGCAGTTTCGGCGAAATCGACAACGGCTGGATGGTCGGCCCCGGGAAATCCGGCGCACCGCCGAATTTCGGTGTCAGGTTCGCTAGCGCGCTGCTGCCGGAGGGGTGGCGGGGCCGCTGGGCGATGCCGTTCAAATGGCTGGCGGTCGAACCCGTCAGAGCCGGCGACCTGATACGCTTCAACCTCGCTTCGACGCTCAGCCCCGCCTTCGCCCCCGGCGTCTGGCCGATCCAGGTGTTCACGCTGACGCCCTACACCTATGTCCACGCCGTCGACAGGATGGCCAGTCTCAAACTCGAAAACGGAGAATGAACATGACTGGAACCGCAGCCTTCAAGCGCCTGCTCGCCGCCGCCGCGGCGGTTTCCGCCGCCTCGGCGTTCGCGGCGTTCGCTCAATCAGAAACGGCTTCGCTGCAGAAGGCGATTGACGACGCTTCCGCGGCCGGCGGAGGGCGCGTCACGGTCGCCGCCGGAGTGCACGACTGCGGCACGCTGCGTCTGAAAAGCGGCGTCGAGCTGCATCTCGCGGAAGGCGCGGTGCTGCGCGGGGGCGCCAAATCAGACGACTACGACGACGTGCCCGACAGCGAAGGCATCCGCCCGGAAGGCTCCGACAAGGCGTTCATCGTCGCCGACGGCGCCGAGAACATCGCCGTCACCGGCGGGGGCGTCATCGACGGCCGGGGCACCGAATTCTTCGACCGCAGCACCGTGCTCTGGGGCTACTGGTGGAAGAAACCCCCTTGCCCGCGGCCGCGGCTGCTGCAGTTCAACCGCTGCCGCGGAGTGCGGCTCGAAGGCGTCACCTGCAGAGACCCGGCGAACTGGACGATGTGGCTGAGGCTCTGCACGAACGTCACCGTCAAGGCGCTCTGCATCGACGCAGTGCCGAAAATCACCAATTCCGACGGCATCGACTTCGACGGCTGCCGGCATGTGCGCGTCAGCGGCTGCCGGTTCAGCTGCGGCGACGACTGCATCGCCCTGCGCGCGATGAAGGGCACCGCCGGTTTCCCCGTGGTCTGCGAAGACATAGTCGTCGAAAACTGCGAATTCGAGAGCTCGTTCCACGCGGTGCGCATCGGCTGCCCCTCCGACGACACCGTGCGCGACGCGGTCTTCCGCAATATCAAGTTCAGGGGCAGAACCGCGGTCGTCGCGCAGCAGCCGGACCGCTACGTCGACAAACGCATCGGCGGGAACCTCGTCACCGCCAACCTCGTTTTCGAGAACTGGACGGCGCTGTGCTACGGCAACCCCCTCCAGATCTGGGTCGCCGACGGGCTCAAGCTGCGCGACTTCGGCCACATGACGTTCAGGAATTTCACCTTCACGGCGGGGCTTCCGCTGATCGTCCGGGGCTGCGCGGAGACGACCGTGAAAGACGTCGTTTTCGAGAACGTGGTCGGCGCCACCGCCGACGCGACCCCGCTGGAGATCAAAAAAGTCTCCGGCCTTGAAATGAACGGCGTGCACGTGTCGTCCGATTCGCCTTCCGCGCCGACGATGGAACAGCTGCTGGCCCGTTGGAAAAACTGGAAAGACTGACGAATGTTTCGACGTGAACCGCAGCGCTTTCGGCGGGCTTGAAAACCTCTCGGAGAAGAGGAATTAAACCTAAGCGTCGCAGTTGAAAGGCCGCAATCGTGATTGCGGCCTTTGTTTTCAGTGAGATGATGTGTCTGCGGCTCTCACCATGCGGGTGAAAAGAAAAGTCGTTCGTGCTATACTTTCAACGACCAAGAAGAAAGAAAGGACGAACGACATGGGAAAGTATAGCACAAAACAGGCCGCGTGTGGGCGGACAATCTCGACTCTCGGCGGCGACTACG
>JAGCAM010000016.1 GCA_017652705.1 Kiritimatiellia bacterium
GCACCCCGCGCACCGCGAACGCCGCGGTCATCGCCAGCAGCAGCAGCGCCGTCGTAGCGGCGAAACCGCCCGGCGCGAGCGTCATCGCGCAGAGGTAACGGGCGACCCAGTCGACCGCGCCGAACGCGTGGGCGAAAGCCACCTCGCGAAAACCGTCCCAGTCGGCGAGAACGAACGTGGAGTCGGCGAGCTTCCAGAGCAGATTGCGGGCGAACCACTGCAGGGCGCCGCAGAATGCAAGCGCCGCCGCGGCTTCCCACGCGAATTCCCGCCAGTTTTTCCCACCCGTCATGAGGTTTGATTATATCATTTCCCGGAACCGCCTGACAAGCGCAGGGTGATCAGGGTGATTTCGGACGGATTGAAAAACCGCATCGGGAAACCCGCCCACTGCCCGCAGCCGGGGCTGACGTACAGCCAGGAACGGCCGATGCGGTAAGGGCCGACCGAATAGCCGCCGTTGAATCTGGCGATGAATTCGCGCAGCCCGGGCGCGATGCCGCCGTGCGTGTGGCCGGAGAGCTGCAGTCGCACGCCGTGCTCCAGGCAGTTCACCGGCGCGGATTCCGGCCGGTGCTGCATCAACACCCGGAATTCGCCGTTGGTGGCGGCAGCGAACGCGGCGAAAACGTCCGGCGGCGCGTCCAGCCCGAGAAGCTGCCAGCCCGTTTCGTCCGGCACGCCGGCGAGCGCGAGGCCCGGCCGCGGGAAAACGCACTTGTTGCAGAGGACGTGCAGGTTGGTCGCCGCGTCGTAGAAACCGGCCTTCCATTCGTTGAAGCCGTAATAGTACTCGTGGTTGCCGGTGCAGCCGAAGACGCCGTCCTTCGCGCGCAGCCGCTTGAGCGGCTCGATGTAGCGCGAAGCGGTTTCAACCCGGCCGTCGCAGTTGTCGCCGGTGATGCAGATCAAGTCCGGCGAAAGCGCGTTCACGGCGTCGACGACCGCTTCGGTGCGCCAGGCGCGCGCCGCGCACGAGGCGTGCAGGTCGGCGATCTGGACGATGCGGTAGCCGTCGAGCGACTCCGGCAGATTCTGGAATTCCAGCGCCACTTCGCGCACGCCTGGCGCGCGCACGCCGTTGTAGAGCCCCCACGCGGAGAGCCCCCACGCGACCGCCGGCAGCAGCCGCACCCGCCAGCGGCCGCGCAGAAACACGGTCATCACCGCGAGCGGGCAGAGAATCATCGCCCCGGAATACAGCCAGTCCCACGCCCAGATGATTTCCTGGGGCAGTTCGGGGTTGAAGGCGTGCCCGCCGAAGACGTCGAAGCACAGGAACTTCGAGAACGCCAGCAGCAGCACCATCGCCCAGACCGCCCGCCAGCGCGTCCGCATGCGCTCCGCCGCGGCGAAGACCAGAAAAGTCAGCGCGCCGACGGCGAACGGCGCGTAGGTGAATATTGCCAGCCAGTTCATTTTCTGTACCGGTGAGTGGACTCGCCCTTCACCAGCTCCTTTTCCTTTTCGCCGGGCATGCCGATTTCCCGCACGCCCGGGGTGTCCACGACCATCGCCCCCGAGGGCAGCATGATCAACTCGCGGTTGGTCGTCGTGTGGCGCCCTTTGCCGCTCCATTCCTGAATTTCGCGGGTCGCGCGGCGCTCGCCGCCGGCGAGCCGGTTCACGAGGGTGGATTTGCCGACCCCCGAGGACCCGATCAGCGCGAGCGTCGAGCGCGGCCGCACGTAAGCGGCGACGTCGTCCATGCCTTCGCCGCTCACGACCGAGAACCGGATGATCCGGGCCGCGCCAGCGACTTCCCGCTCGAGTTCTTCGAAAAGCTCTTCGTCGCCTTCGCGGCGGAGGTCGATCTTCGACACCGCCACGACAGCTTCCGCCCGGCCGAGATCCACGGCGAGATCGAGATAGCGGCGGATTCTCGCGGTGGAGAAATCTTCATTCAGCGACATCATCACGAAGAGGGCGTCGAAATTGACGGCCAGGGTCTGCACCTTGCGCCGCGCCGCCGGGTCTTTGCGTTCGAAATGCGAGAAGCGCGGCAGCACTTCGGTTATCATCGAGTCGCCCGCGGCGTTGTAGCGGAAGCGCACGAAATCGCCGGTCGTCGGCTGCGGCGGCATCGTCAGCTGCAGCTGCGAACCCTTCAAGCCCTTCATGTTCTCCGGCGGACGCGTCTTCATGCGGGTGAAGACCGATTTTTTGGTGCGCGCGGTTATTTCGCCGCCGGGGCATTCGTTGCAGACGAGGCGCAGGTAGTCGCCGTGGGCGCACACGACGCGCCCGATGCCGGGTTCCACCGCGCCGCGCCAGCCGTACTCTTCGATGCGGGTCACGCCGCCGCCCTCCCCCGCGCCCGCTCGCCGCGGGCGCCGGCGAGATGAAGCGCCGCGTACACGACCGCGGTGGAAAACGCGGGCGCGAAGAAAATCGCCGATATCGCCAGCACCCACCCCGCGCAACCCGTGGGCAGCAGCGCGGCGCAGGCGATCAGCAGCCCGGCGGTGTAGCCGATCTGCCCGGCCATCACCGCCCCGGGGCGCTTGCGCTCGGCGGCGATGCCTTCGATGCGCCCGCGCACCGCGTGTATCATGCAGATGAGCGAATATACGCCGATCGCCAGCCGCGCCGTTCCCAGTATGCGGTCCGGCACGTTCTGGTAGCCGCCGAAATACAGATCGCCGAGCCACGGCGTGGAGAACGCGAGCGGCACCAGCCCCAGAACCGCCCCAGCCGCCAGCGCGTAGACGAGCAGCCGCCGGTCGCCGGGGTATTCCGGCGGAAACTGCACCGCCACCGTCTGCATTCTGAACGCCGCGCCCGCCACCGGGTTGGCCACCCCGAGCGTGACGTAGTGGATCGAAAGCATGTCCGCCGCGTTCGCGGTGCGCCCGACGAACGCCGCGATTATCAGCGGCGAAAGCATCAGCAGAAATCCCCCCAGCGAAAGCGGCAGCGTGAAGCGGAACTGCTCGAACACGAGCGCAAGCATGTCGCGCGCGCCCAGCTCCTTCGCGTCGGTGCGGATGCCTTTCAGTTCGCGCACGTAGGGCCGCGCATACGCCCACGTCAGCGTGTACTCGACGATCGTGCCCACCGTCAGCGCGAGCAGCCCCCAGTACGGGCCGACCAGCCCCGCGCGGGGGAATACCGCCGTCAGCGCGACCGTCGCGATGATCCGCGCGAACGTCGCGTTGTTCGACTTGCCGCTTTCGTATTTGTTGAACAGCACCACCATCGGCACGTTGCGCAGGAAGAACACCCCGTTCATCACCGCGCTGTACAGAAGCGTCCATCGCGCGATCTCCGCCAGATCCGGCGGCAGCGCGAAGAACCCCTGGAACAGCCACCGGTCGAACGGCGGCACCACCGGCACGCACTGCAGCGCCAGCAGCACCGCCATCATCATTCCGTTCAGCCGGCGGAACGACACGTAGCCGTACCACGTGCGCGCGAACACCATGCCGGTCGTGACCAGCCCCCCGCCGAGCGCGCCGACGGTGAACATGATAATCTGCCCCTGGCTGAAGGCGGTCAGCGCGTTCACGCCGTGTTCGCCGCGGGTGATGATGCCGGCGACGAGCGGGTACGTCAGCATCTGCGAAATCGCCTGCAGCATCAGCGGTATGTAAAACCGAGTCACCCGCCCGACGCCGAACTCGGCCTTTTCGATCATATCTGAAAAGGTTCCAGAAAAGCCTCTTTGAAATCGTAACCGCCGGCGAAACCGTCGGCGGCGTCGCGCTCGTCGCGCTTGAAACGCCCGCTGTCGACGAGATTGAACATCATTTCGCCCACGTCTTCGGTGCAGTTCACCCCCCACTCGGTGAGCACGGTGTACGCCAGCGGACCGTATTGGTCGAGGGCGCGCTCCTTGAATTCCTCAAGAATCTCCGCGGCGTCGACATGGCGGTCGCCTTCAGTCAGACTCTTCACGCATTCCGAAAGAAATGCGTACGCCCGCGCGTCGTAGCGGCCGTCCTTGCCAGTAACGTCGTCGAAACTGTCGCTGCTGAAATCTATGTCTTCCATATCTGCCGCATATTATACCATTTTTGCCGCCGCGGCAAAATGCGGCGCACGCCTTCAAACGACAAAAAAAGGCGACGCGTAGGCGCCGCCTTTTTTTTCGTACCAACCAGCCGGCTTAGCCGCCGGTCGAGGTGGCGCCCCTGTCGAGCGAGTGCCAGGTCGAGGTGTCGTTGGCATCCGTCTCGGAGTAGCTGCACGTCGGGTCGGTCGTGGCGTCACCAATCGTGTAGGTGCCGCCGGCCGGGCACTTGGGCTCGACTTTGATGTAGCCGGTCGACCCGTAGAGCGTAGCCGCGTCAAGCGTAGTCTTGCCCGCCATCAGCGCCTGCTCCTTCGCCGCCTGGATCTGCTTCAGGTTCGAGACGCACGCCGTCGCCTGAGAACTCCTGCGGTACTTAATAAAGTTCGGGATCGCAACAGCGGCCAAAATGGCGATGATGGCGACCACGATCATTATTTCAACGAGGGTAAAACCCTTCATCATTCTTTTCATGATTGTGTCCTTTCCTTGTGTTTTTTGCATTCGACCGGCACCATGCCGACCGTTAGCAAAATTGAATAGCACTTTACATGCCAAAAAATGTTCCATGACGTTGACCTCAGGTTTTATGAGCATGTTGCGTAATTATTGCGTATTTTCACCACTTTCACCATTATGCCAACTGTGCCGACGGCGGCTTCTTTCTCATTCGCAAGAACATATTTCGCGGAATTGCGAACCACCTGTCAATCCGACAACTTGCGGTATAAAGTTGAAAGGTTCACTTTCAGCGTTTCTGCCGCCTTTTCCTTGTCCCCGCCAGTTGATGTCAATATCTGCTCAATATACTCCTTTTCTTTTTGTTTTAGAAAACTTTTCAAGGAAGCATTGTCCCCACCGGCAGGCGAACTGGGCTTGAATTCGGCGACTTTAGCCGGCAAGAGATCACGGGTAATCACGCCGCCGCCCGAGCAGAATGTAAGCGCATGGCGCACGGCGTTCTCCAGCTCACGCACATTGCCGGGCCAGTCATAAGCCTCCAACGCCGCCTGCGCGTCGGGTGAAAGTTCGGGTAAATTACTTGAGCCGTGCAATTCGGTGCGGATAAAATGCTTGACGAGCGGCAGAATGTCTTCCGGACGCTTTCGCAAAGGCGGTATGTCGAGCGTTATGACGGCGAAACGGTAGTAAAGGTCGCTGCGGAACGTTCCCTTCACGACCGCCTCTTCCAGATTGGTGTTGGAAGCGGCGATCACGCGCACGTCGACCGGAATCGACTTGGTGCCGCCCACGCGGCGGATTTCCCGCTCCTGCAACGCCCGCAGCAGCTTACCTTGCAGAATGAGCGGCATGGAAGAGATTTCATCGAAAAAAAGAGTTCCGCCGTTGGCAGTTTCGAAAAGACCTTCTTTGTCGGACACGGCACCGGTGAAACTGCCCTTCATATGGCCGAACATTTCACTTTCAAGCAGATTCTCCGGGATTGCCGCGCAGTTTATGGCAACGAGGGGTTTGTTCGCCCGCGTCGAATTGCGGTGGATGGTTTTGGCGATAACCTCCTTACCGGTGCCGGATTCGCCGTTAATGAGCACGGTCGCGGCGGTCGGGGCGACTTTCTGGATCATGTCGCACACGGCGATCATCGCGGGGGAGCTGGCGATGACATTCTCGAAACGGTAGCGCATCGGCGCCTCGGCCACGTTGGCGGCCGCCGCGCCGGAAAGCGTGGCCTCCGCCCGTTTCAGGCAGGAGATCATCTCCGCCACCTTGAAAGGCTTGGTCAGATAGTCGAAAACCCCGCTCTTCATCGCTTCGATCGCCGTTTCGACGGTGGCGTACGCGGTAAGCAGCACCACCGGCATCGCCGGCGCTATTTTCTTTATCTCGCGAAAGAGCGTCATGCCGTCCATCGGCGACATCCGCAAATCGGTGACCGCGATGTCGACCCCGCCCTTCTTGACGATCTCGAGGGCGTCGTTGCCGTTGTGCGCCGACACGACGTCATACCCGTTGTTCTTCAGCAGGCTCTGCATGAGCAACAGGATGCGCGGTTCGTCGTCCACAATCAGAATCTTCGACATGGCAACGGGGAATTATACTACATTCACGGTTCATTGGCAAGGGGGTGGTCGGGGAAGTTCAGGCACAGGGAGGTCTTGACCCATGCGAACCAAAAGTCGCTGGCATGGAAAGTGCTTGAAGTGTTTTTGTGGAAATACAACTGACAAAGAACAAGACGATCAACATCGGGTTCCCGCGCGGCGGCAGGAAGCCCGGCGGAAAGTCCGTTGACATCGTGGGCGTCGAGCTGTTCTCCGGCAACGCGAGGGGGTGCCCGGCGGTGCGGCTGCGGCGACGCAAGGGGATGTGGCGTCTCGCCGCGGCGGCGATGGTGCCGCCGCCGAACGGAACGCTCCCCGAGCAGTGGGACGACGTAACTCACCAGCCGCGCTGGTCGCTGCCGCACGCATTTCAGACGTCTGGCGCGGCGATAGCGGTTAACTCGTCCGCGGCGTCGTTCAGTCAGGCCACGCCGGAAGCGATCGTCCACGAGATGATGTACGGGGTGGGGTCGGCTCCGGGCGGGGCGGCGGCGCCGGGTCCGAAGCGGCTTGGGGTACAGCGGCGTTCCGCGCCGACGGTGCCGGCGGTGCAGGAAAAGCCCGGCGGCGGGCGGCAGCCGGCTTTTCCGAAAAACGGCGTGCCGGTATCGGAAAACGGGCGCCGCTTCACGGTTAAACCTTTCGCCGACGACGGATTCTGTCTCGCGGCCTCGATGCCCGAATTCCAGGCGCTCTGGCTGAGCCGGCTGCTGCCCGAAGGCCGCCGGCCGACGGCGGTTTCGATTCAGCTGGCCGAGGCGGCGCTGATGGCGAGCGTGCTGGTGCAGCCGGAGTACATCGAGCGCAATGGCAGCGTACTCGCGGTCTTCGTGCGCGATGAAGCGGTGTGGTTCGGCGGTTACAAAAACGGCATGCCGGTGCTGTGGCGCAAATGTCCGGGCGCGCGCGGCTACCGGGCGATGGTCGACGCGGTGAAGAAAACTCTCGGCATCGGCGACGACCTCGTCGCCCCGGCGCTGGAAGAATCGCTCGTCGACCCGCGCCCCGCGCTGGAGCCTTTTCTCCACCCCGTCATGGAGCAGCTCGAGCTCGCCAGGGCCTACCTTTCGGGCAAGCACGGCGTCAGCGCCGACCGGGTGCTGCTTTCGGGCCTCCCCTTCGGCGCGGCTCACTGGCGCCGCCTCGCCGAAGAAACCCTGCACATCCAGATGGCGCCGGTGGAGCCCTTCGGCGGCATCACGCTTGACAAGGGGGTGAAGGTCGATTCACCGGCCGACTATCTCGTGGCGCTCGGCGCGGCGCTGGCGGCGGCGGAGGCGACGATATGACGACGGGCGAGTTTCACCTCAACATGCTGAAATCGGGCGAGCGCGTTTCGTCGTCGCCCGTGCGTCTGCGCATCATCATACCGCTGCTGTCGTTTTTCGCCGCGATCGGCATGATTTTGTGGTGGGGCAGCCTTTTCGCCCAGCGGCTGATCGTGCAGTCGCGGCTGAAAACCCTCGCCGCCGAGAACGAATCGCGGCTCGCCACCGAGGCGGAGGCGAAAGCGCAGCATGCGGAATTCCTCGAGCAGGCGTCGCGGCTGAAGCAGCTCGACGGCTACGCCGCGGGCGTCCGCAGAATCGGCCCCGCCCTCGCCTCCCTCGCCGAGAACATGCCGATCGGCATCCAGCTCATCAACCTTGAAATCGAGGAGCCGGGGCCGCAGAATCTGCGGCCGCCGGTGCCGCGGATGCCGCCGCTGCGCGGGCCCACCAACACCGTCGAACGCCAGACGCTCGTCATCGAGGGGCGCACGGCGAAACCGCTCTACGCCGACAAGCTCAAGCTGACGCTGCGCGATTCATCCTTCGCGCCGATCATCGAACGCCTGACTTCGGAAAAGTCGCGGCTCGACACGACGGTGCAGCCCAAGAAACACGAAACGCGGCCGACGCTGTTCCGGCTCGAGTACGAGATGCCGCCGCGCACGTTCGCCGCCGCGGAGCCGGCGGCGGCGGGGAAAGCCGAGGTGAAGGGCAAATGAAAACCGGCTTGCTCGACAACATGGCCCCGAACGCGCAGCGCGCGTTCATCACCACGCTCGCCTTCACCGTGGTGACCGTCATCCTCTACATGTTCGCGGTCGTGCCCGAAGACGAGAAACTCCGCAACGGCAACGCCCGCTACGGCCAGGAAGAGCAGAACAAGGCGAGAATCGACTCCATCCTCCGCAACGCGGCGAGCGAAGCGACGCGCCTCGAGGAGACGGTCATGCGCCTCAGCGCGTACCGCAAGCAGTTCATCGAGCAGCGGCTCGGCAACTACGCGACGCACGCCCGCGAAATGCTCGACCCGCTCGCGGTCGGCGCCGGGCTCACCGAAATCGACTACCCCGACTCGTCGACGCGGCGGCTGCCGCTGCCGGACCCCAAAATGCCGTTCAGCCCGGCGAAACTCCACGTGCGGACCGCAGTGCGCATGACCGCGCGCGGCAGTTACCAGTCGGCGGCGTCTTTCATCCTGCGGGTGGAGGAGGAACTGCCGCTCGTCTCCGTGCAGTCGATGCGGATAGCCGCCAACTCCGGCGATCCGCTGCACCAGACGATAACCATGACTCTCGAATGGCCGGCCTCCGACACCGGTCCGAACCCGGATACGAAAGCGAGACGCTGATGCACGCGATCATGCTGTTCGCGGCGCTTTTCGCCGCCGCACCGCTCAAAGCCCCCGCCGCGGGGGTGAAGTCGCCCGGCGCAACCACCGCGACGAACAAGGCGGCCGCGGCGAAATTCCAGCCCACCGACCCGCTGCGCAACCCCTTCTGGCCGGTCGAGTTCGACTACGAAGAAAATGATCTGCAGCCCATCACCACCGTGCCGATGGTGGATGTGACCGCGCGGGTCTCCGAAGACGAAGAGCGTGCGGCGGCCACGGCCGGCGCCGCCGCCGCCATCGCCAGAACTTCGAAGACCATCTCGCTCAAAAGCTGGTCGGACGCGACGAAGGCGCTGCATTTCAAAGGCAAGACCACGGTGGTGGAAGTGATGACCGGCAAAAAACGCACCGCGTTCTTCATCAACGGCAACACCTACGGCATCGGCGATTTCATATCCGTCAATCACGACGGCCACCGCTTCACCTGGCGCATACGACAGCGCACCGACATGGAAACATTGATGCTCGAGCAGATCCGCGCCATCAAGCTGCCGGATGAAGAAGAACCCGCAACGAAAAAAGGAAAATCAAAATGAAGCCGAAATTTACCGCTGTCATCATCTGCCTCGCCGCCTTCTGCGCCGCCGCCGAAACGAACACCGCGGCGGCGGTTCAGGCGCCGAAAACGAGCGCCGCGCCGAAAACGAACGCCGCGCTGCAGACGATCGCGACCGCCAAGGCGCTCGCCGCCAAACCCCCGCCGCCGGCCGCGCCGTTCGACGCCGCCCCGCAGCCC
>JAGCAM010000017.1 GCA_017652705.1 Kiritimatiellia bacterium
GCCCGCCGCGATCGGCGCGGCGATCGCGCGGCCCTACTGCAAGGTCGTCGCCGGGGTCGGCGACGGCGGCCTGCAGATGACCGCCGAAGAACTCGTCGTCGCCGCCGTCGAAAAGCTGCCGATCGCTTTCATCGTTGTCAACAACCGCCGGCTGGGGCTCGTGCGGCAGATGCAGAAGGAGGAGTTCAACGGCCGCTGTCCGGCGGTCGCCCCCCCTTCGCCGGATTTCGTGCTCCTCGCCCGCGCCCACGGGCTCAAGGGCGTGAGAGTGTCGGATCCGGTGGAACTCGACGCGGCGGTCGACGCGGCGGTGCGCGCGAAGCGCCCCGTGCTGGTGGACGTGCTCGTGGATCCGGAGGCTGACGTATGAAAGGTGAAATCCACCGTCTGAACTGCTTCGTCGAAAACAAACCGGGCGTGCTCGCCCGCATCGTCGGGCTGATTTCCGGCCGCGGCTACAACATCCAGACCCTTAATGTCGGGCCGACCGAAGACGGCACCGTCTCGCGAATGAAAATCGACGTGCTGGGAACCGAGAAGGTCGTCAACCAGATTCTCCTCCAGCTGCGCAACTGCGTGAACGTGATTGAAGTAACCAGCCGCCGGCGGTGAAGACGTCCGGGGTCTTTTTGTCATGATTGAGGGACAAATCGGAAAGAATCGGATATGAAGAAGTTTCTTAGCGCGAACGAGGCCGTCGCTTACGCGGCGGCGCAGGCCGGCTGCGCGGTCGCCAGCGCCTACCCTGGCACGCCGTCGACCGAGATTCTCGAAAACATCGCCAGGTTCAAGGATACCGTCAAGTGCGAATGGGCGGTCAACGAAAAGGTGGCGATGGAAACCGCGATCGGCGCCTCCATGGCCGGCGGCCGCGCCCTCACCGCGATGAAGCACGTGGGGCTCAACGTCGCGATGGATCCGCTGATGACGTTCACCTACGTCGGCGCGACCGGGGGCATGGTCGTCATCTCGGCCGACGACCCCGGTATGCACAGCTCCCAGAACGAGCAGGACAACCGCAACCTCGCCAAATTCGCCAGGGCGCCGCTGCTCGAACCGTCCGATTCGCAGGAGGCTTACGATTTCACGGTGGCGGCGTTCGACCTGTCCGAAAAGTTCGAAGTGCCGGTGCTGATCAGGCTGACGACGCGCACGAGCCACAGTTCGTCGCTGGTCGATCTCGGCGATTTCAGGCCGGCGCCGCGGCCGCTCATCCCCTACCGGCGCAACATCCGCAAGCACATTCCCGTGCCGATGTTCGCCCGCGGCCAGCGCCTCGCCGCTCAGAAAAGAACCGCGGCGATGGAAGCCGCCTGCTGCGCTTCGCCGCTGAACCGCGTCATCCGCGGCGACGATTCGCTCGGCATCGTAACCTCCGCCGTCGCCTATCAGTACACGCGGGAGATCTTCCCCGAATTCTCCGTGCTTAAACTCGGCTGGACCAATCCGCTGCCGAAGGCGCTGGTGGCCGACTTCGCCAAGTCCGTCGGCAGACTTCTCGTGGTTGAAGAGCTCGACCCTTTTCTCGAAGACCAGATCAAGGCGATGGGGCTCGCCGTCGTGAGCCACGAGACCGAGCTCAACATGCTGGAACTCAACGCCGACCGGCTGCAGAACCTGCGCCGCGAACTGCTCGGCGACGTGCCAGCGGCGGCCGTCCCCGAGGTGGATCCGCAACTGCCGACCCGGCCGCCGGTGCTCTGCGCCGGCTGCGGGCACCGCGGCGTTTTCTACGTGCTGCACAAGCTCGGCGCCGTCGTCACCGGCGACATCGGCTGTTACACGCTCGGGGCGTTTCCCCCGCTCGACGCGATGGACTCCACGATCTGCATGGGCGCGTCGATCGGCAACGCGGCCGGCATGCGCAAGGCCGGGCTCAAGGGCCGCATCTGCGCGGTGCTGGGCGACTCGACCTTTTTCCACTCCGGCATGACGGGCATCCTCTCCGCCAGGTACAACGGAACTCCGGTCACGACCGTGGTGCTCGACAACCGCATAACCGGCATGACCGGCCACCAGGACAACCCCGGCTCCGGCAAGACTCTGACCGGCGACCCCGCCCCGGTAACCGAAATCGACGCGATCGCGAGAGCGATGGGTTATAAAAAAGTCGTCACCGTTTCGGCCGACGATCTCGCCGAACTCGAGCGGATTCTCGCCGACGCGATGGACGGCGACGAAGGCGCGCTGGTGATAGCCTACGCGCCGTGCAGAATCGCGGCGAAACTCACCAAGGAGGGGTTGTGCGAAACCGACCCCTCCGCGTGCAAGGCTTGCGGCGCGTGCTTCAAACTCGGCTGTCCGGCGATCACCCGCGGCGAAGAGGTGCGGCCCGGGTTCTTCAAGATGAAAATCGACCCGAATCTCTGCGCCGGCTGCCGGCAGTGTTCGCAGGTCTGCAAGTTCGGCGCGATAAAGAGGGTGCGATGAAAAAGGTGCTGCTCAAGCCGGGCCGCGAGCTGAGCGTGCGCCGCCGTCATCCGTGGATTTTCTCCGGCGCGATCGCGGCGGCTGACGCGGCGGAGCGCGGCGAGACGGTGGCGGTGACCGCCGCCGGCGGCGAAACCCTCGGCTACGGTTCCTTCTCGCCGGATTCCCAGATACGCGTGCGCATGCTGTCGTTCGACCCCGCCGTCGAGCCCGGTGAAGAATTCATCGGGAATCTCGTCGCCTGCGCGGTCGGGCGCCGCGCCGCCTTTTTCGCCGACGCAGCCACCGACGCGGTGCGGCTCGTGAACGCCGAAAACGACGGCCTTCCCGGAGTGGTGGCCGATTATTACGCCGGCTGGACCGTCTGCCAGTTCACCAGCGCCGGCGCCGAGCGCTGGAAAGGGTCCGTCGCCGCCGCGCTCATGAAATTCGCGCCGTTCTGCCGCGGAGTTTCCGAACGCGCCGACGCAGAAGCCCGCGCGAAGGAGAATCTGCCGCCGGCCGCCGCGTTTACCGTCCTCGCCGGCGGGGAGCCTCCGGAACTCGTCGAAATCTCCGAAGGCGCCGTAAAATATCTCGTGGACGTGCGCCGCGGCCACAAAACCGGCTTCTATCTCGACCAGCGCGACGCCCGCGCGCTGGTCGGCGGCCTCGCCAACGGGGCGGCGGTTCTGAACTGCTTTTCTTACACCGGCGGGTTCGGCCTCGCCGCGCGCGCATGCGGCGCGGCTTCGGTCGTGCAGGTCGACTCATCCTCCTCCGCGCTCGACCTCGCGAAAAAGAACGAAGCGCTCGACCGCCTGTGCGGAACCCGCGTCGAATACGTCGAGTCGGACGCTTTCAAGTATCTGCGCAAGTGCCGCGACGAAGGGCGCAGGTTCGACATGATCGTGCTGGACCCCCCGAAATTCGCCGCCTCCAAATCGCAGCTTATGAAGGCGTCGCGCGGCTACAAAGACATCAATCTGCTGGCCATGAAACTGCTCGGACCCGACGGCGTGCTCGCCACGTTCTCCTGTTCGGGGGCCGTGTCGCCGGAATTTTTCGACCGCGTTCTCTGGGAGGCCGCGCTCGACGCCGGGCGTAACTTCCAGATCGTCGCCCGCACGCGGCAGGGGGCGGATCATCCGGTGGCCCTCAATTTCCCCGAAGGCGCTTATCTGAAGGGCGTAGTCTTAAGGAGCATGACATGAAAATACCGTTTGCGGCTTTCGCCGCCCCGCTCGCGGCGCTCGCGCTCGCTGGCTGCACCACCGGCTCTGAACGCGAGCGCGGCGTCAAGGTGCTGATGATCGGCAACAGTTTCTCGCTGTGCTGCATGAAACACCTGCCCGCCGTCGCCGCCGGCCTCGGCGTGGAACTCGACCTCGCTTCGCTCTACATCGGCGGCTGTTCGCTCAAACGCCATTGCGAAAACGCCGCGCGCGACGGCGAGAAGGACTTCAAGCCCTACCAGTTCAACCGCAGCCGCTTCGGTGCGCAATCCCGCAGCGAAATCAACCTCTGCGACGCGCTGCGCCTGGAGAAATGGGACGTCGTCACCGTGCAGCAGGCGAGCCATGAAAGCTGGAAAAGCGAATCCTACTCCCCGTGGGGCGACAACCTCGTGGCGAAAATCAGGGAGCTCGCGCCGACTGCGAAGATATTCGTGCAGGAAACGTGGAGTTACACCCCGTGGGACAAACGTCTCGCCCGTTGGGGAATCGACCAGAACGTGATGTACGAAAAGCTCCATGCCGCGTACGGCGCGTTCGCCGGCCGCAACCGGCTGGGCGTCGTCCGCTTCGGCACCGCCGTGCAGCGCTGGCGCGAGAAGCTGCCGGTGAAGTATTCGGAGAATTCGCTGGGCGGCGACGTGGTGGGCGGCGGCAGCCAGGACGAACGCGATCATTTCAAGCGCGGGGCCGACAACGCCTGGTCGGCGAACTGCGACGTGTTCCACCTCAACCGCAGGGGGGAGTATTTCCAGGCGCTGGTGTGGGCGACCGCGCTTTTCGACGCCGATCTCGCCGAACTCGACTACAAGCCCGATTTCGTGACCGACGCCGAAGCGCGGCTCATGAAGGAGATCGCGATGGACGTCAAGTGACCCGCCCCGGCGTCATTTCGCCGACGGGGGGAGCGAAGCGAGGGCGACCGAAACTTCGAACTGCGAGAGCGCCGTCGTCACTATCGCCACGTTTTCGCGCTCCGCCGCCGCGGCCATGTCGTCGGGAACCGGCCGGTCATGGCAGATCACGATTATCTCTGCGCCGCAGAGCGTGCACACGGCAATCGTGTTGAGGTGGTTCTGAATCGTGATCAGCACCGAGTCTTCGCCGCAGTGCCCCATCACGTCCGAAAGCAGATCCCCGGCGTAGGCGGCGCGCACCTCCGCGCCGGGTTTGTCGACGACGGTTTTCCCGTTCACTTTTTCAACTAATTCGGCTATGTTCATGGAATGTCCTTTCAGAATGAAGTGAGCCTCGGTGAAAGCGAAGTCGCGCGGGCGGCGAAAATGCGTTTCAGGCCTGCGACGGAAAATTCCCCGTCGGCCTCGGTCCAGACTCTGGCTATGTCGCCCAGATTGTGCGCGTCGGAGCTGCGCACCGCGGCGAGGCCGGCGGCGCGCGGCAGC
>JAGCAM010000018.1 GCA_017652705.1 Kiritimatiellia bacterium
CGGATTACGGCGGCGGAGAGCCGTAATCCGCGCCGCCGCCTTCGCCGTCGTCGCCGTCAGACACGCGCAGCATCGCGTCGCCGATCTGCACCACCATGCCGCTGTCGAGCGCCACCGCCGAATCGATCGCCTCGCCGTTCACGGCCGTGCCGCCGGCGCTGTGCAGGTCTTCGAGCAGCGCCCGGCCGTCCCTCACCGTGAGCACGGCGTGGCGTTCGCTCACCTCCGGCGAATCGAAGCGGATGCGGCACGTTTCGCCGCGCCCGATGATGTAGGCGCCGTCCGTCAGTTCGCGCGACTCGCGGCGTCCCATGAAAAGAGTGGTCAGCTTCATGTCAGCGGTTTATCAGCCTCTGCTGCTGGCGCTTGAGGTTGAGTTCTTCGATTTCCCCGCGGATCTTTTCGAAATCGACGCGCGGCAGCTCTTTTTCGAAGGAGGTGTCGTTGCGGTTGCGCAGCGTCAGCACCAGCCGCCCCTTGATCTGCTCGGCGAACGCCAGCATCTCGGCCTCGCGCGGCGTCACCTCGAGCGTTACCGTCGAATACCCGACCGACGGCGAAAGATCCTTCGACCGGGTCTTCGCCGTACGCGAACCCGTCGCAAGCACCAGCACGTTCTGCAGAATGGTGCAGGTCACCAGCGTCTTCGCCTTCGCCTGCGCCGCGGCCGTGCGGTCGGTCATGTCGAACGTGCCTATGACATCGACGTGGTCGTTCGGGCGTATCATCCCCGAAACGCTCGCCGCGCCGGAGCAGTTTATCGACACGGCCCGCATCTGCCGTTTGACGTCGGCCGACAGCCCCGACGCCGCCGGGTTGCCCCCCTCGACGTCGGCCCAGAACACCACGTCGCCGCGGCGGTGCCCGAACAGAACCTTCCTGCCGACCACGTCCTGGACGTTTTCGACCGTCAGCGCCTGGCCGCGCATCCCGATCGCCGGAACCGACTTCACCCCGAGATCGTCCTTCTGCAGCACGGTGCCGGCGGGTATTTCGTTTTTGAAACACAGAACGTCCATCGTCCCGTAGCGGCGGTTGATGGCGTCCATCAGATCCCGCACCTCGGCGTCTTTCGCCGCGATGTAGAACCTGGTCAGCAGCGCGGCGATCACACCCGCGGCCAGCGAAACTACCAGTACGATCTTCCTTTTCATGGAGTTAATTATATCAAATATAGCGCCGCCCGCGCCAGTCAGAACAGCCCCTTCACCCGGCCCGTCGCCACGTCCACGTCGATGCGGCGATAGGCCGGCGACGCCGAAGTTCCAGGCATCAGTTTTATCTCCCCCGCCACCGGCACGATCAGCCCCGCGCCGCTGTAGACGAGAACGTCCCTGACCGGCATGCGCCAGCCGCGGGGCCGGCCCAGCAGTTTCGGGTCGTGCGAAAGCGAATACTGCGTCTTCGCGACGCACACCGGCAGCTTCGCTGTTTCGGGATCGGCCTGAAGCGCCGCGAGTTTCTCCCGCGCCGCCGGTTCGTAATCCACGCCGTCGCCGCCGTACACCTCCTTCACCTGCTTTTCGATGCGCCCGGCGAGCGGCTCGGAAAGATCGCACAGATATTCGAAACGGTTCGTCTCCCCGCACGCCTTGATTACCGCCTCGGCGAGCCCCAGCGCCCCCTCGCCGCCCTTCAGCCAGTGGTCCGAAACCGCGAACGCCGCGCCCGCCTTCTCCGCCGCCGCGCGCACCAGAGCGTGCTCCGCCGGCGTGTCGGTGTGGAACGCGTTGAGACACACGACCGGCTGCACGCCGCTGCGGCGGATGATGTCGATGTGCGCGAGCAGATTCTCGCAGCCCTTCTCGAGAAGCCCCAGATTCTCCGTGGTGTACGCCGGGTCGAGCGGCAGTCCCGCCTTCACCGCCGGCGCGCCCCCGTGCGCCTTCAGCGCGCGGACCGTCGCCACCAGCACCACCGCGTCGGGCCTGAGCCCGGAGCAGCGGCACTTGATGTTCCAGAACTTCTCGTAACCCATGTCGGAAGCGAAGCCGCTCTCCGTGACCACGTAATCGCCCAGAGCGCAGGCGAGCCGGTCGGCCACCACCGAATTCTGCCCGATCGCGATGTTGGCGAAAGGCCCCGCGTGGACGAAAACCGGCTGGCCTTCGATCGTCTGCATGAGCGTCGGCTTGATCGCGTTCACCAGCAGCGCGCACATCGCCCCGTCCACTTCCAGGTCGGCCGTCGTCACCGGCACCCCGCCGCGCGTGTACGCCACCGTGATCTTCGAAAGCCGCCGCCGCAGATCGGCGAGATCGGCCGACATCGCCAGTATCGCCATCACCTCGGAGGCCACGGTTATGTAGAAACCGGACTTGCAGTTGAACCCGTCCAGCCTGCCGCCGTTCCCGATTTCGATGTTGCGCAGCCCCTGGGCGCAGAAATCCATCGCCCAGCGGAACTGGATGCGGCCGGGATCGACGTCGAGCCGCCTGAGACCGCGTTCGGCGAGCCAGGCGTCGTCGTGGTTGCGCTCGTGCTGCATGCGGGAATTGAGCGCGACCATCGCGAGGTTATTGGCGTTGGTGATGGCGTCGATGTCGCCGGTCAGCCCGAGCGAGAGGGAGGTTAGCGGCACGACCTGGGCGAGGCCGCCCCCGGCGGCGCTGCCTTTGATGTTGAAAGTCGGCCCGCCCGAAGGCTGGCGGACGCACCCGATCACTTTCTTGCCGAGACGGCCGAGACCTTCCACAAGCCCGACGGTGGTGGTGGTCTTGCCTTCGCCGAGCGCGGTCGGCGTGATGGCGGTTACGTCGATGTACTTGCCGTGACGCCCGGCGCCGACGCGCGAAAGCACTTTCGCCACGTCGACCTTGGCGAGAAATCTGCCGTAGGCGTCCCACTCGCCGTCGGCGATTCCGAGTTCGCGCACCAGTTCGGCCGCGGGCTTGAGATTCGCCTCGGCCGCTTCGGCGATCTCCCAGTCTTTCATTGCAGTAGGGTCGAGTTTCATGCCGCAATTATATCACATCAGGCCGCGGCGCTTCAAGGGTTCACGCCAAAGCCACACAGCAAAATCACCGCACATGATAGATCAGGAGAGGCCGGACGCGGCCCCCGCCTTGACCTTTTCGGCAGAGAAAATGCCGACATTGGGACGAGACTCCGCCATATATTTCGGTCAACCCGATTTTGCAGCCCTTTTGGGCAGCAAAAATGGGGTGTCGTCGGTTGACAACACTCAGCCGTAGGCGCCACCGAAAAAGTCTGTGTGGGGGGGGGAGCGAAAAAGTCCGTAGAACCCAACGGGAAAGTCCGTAGCTGGTTGGCTGGCAGTCGGCAGCCGTGGCATTCAGCCGCGGCTCAGTTTCAGCCACACGCGGAGAATCTCGCTGTCGCTCCACGCCTGCGCAAGACACCCTTTCGGCGTGTGTGGCGAATCGCCGTCGGCGATTTCACTGGCGTGGCACAGGCACCCGACGTTCAGGCTCTCCACAGCGCCGGCCAAAAGCCCAAGGGCGACATCCCTGCTGCACGAACCCGTCTCCGCCAACGCCTCCGCATACAGCGGAAACGGCCACGCCCAGGCCGTCCCGTTGTGGTACGCCTGCTTGCGCGACGTGTCTTCGTCGCCCGTGTACACCCCGCGGTACAGCGGATGCATCGCGTTCAGCGATCTTATGCCCCCCGGCGTGAGCAGCTCTTCCGTCGCCTTGAGTATCTCGGCGTCTTTCACTACGCCGAGCGTTATCAGAAAAAGCTGGTTCGGCCTTATCGTGTCCTCCGGCTGCGCCGCCGCCGCAGGTTCGCCGCGCGGCGCCGCCAGACAGTCGCGGTAACCGAACTGCCACCGGAAAAGTTTCTTCAGCGAATGCGTCGCCTCCGCCGCCAGCCTGTCGCGGCCCAGAAACTTCAGCGCCGATATCCACAGCGCCTGTATCTCCACCGGATACCCAACCCGCGGCGTGCACGCCGGGTAGTTGGTGTCCATCCACGTGAAATGCGACGGCGACCAGACCAGCCCCGACGCGGGGTCCACGTGTATGCCGTTCGGAGTGCCCTTGATGTAATGGTCGACGATGCTGTTGCACGTCGCCATCAGCCCGCGGCAGTCCGCCGCGCCCGAAAGCTCCTGGACGCACCTGACGAACCACAGCTGCGCGTCTGTCGTGTCGCGGTTGCCGGCCGTCGACCCGTAGATGATGTTCGGCAGCGTGCCGCTTTCTTCGAACGCCGCGAACGCCTTCAGTATCTGCAGCGAATCGTCCGTCATGCCTGCGGCGATCATGCCGCGCATGAAGATGAAAGTGTCGCGCCCCCAGTCGAGAAACCACGGATAACCCGCGATCACCGTCTTCAGATCGTCGCGCCGGGCGATGTAGAGGTCCATCGCGCGGCGCAGTGCTTCGGCGAACCCCAGCTCGGCGCTCTCGCCCGGCGCCGCGAAAAAGTCCGCCGGCGGCCGGCCGTCCTCCAGCTCGCCGGTCATCTCGACCGAGTCGCCGATCTTGAGGTCGGCGCTTATCCAGCCGGGGCTGAACAGATCTCCCCCGGCGTCCTGGCCGCGCTCGGCCTCCTCCGGGTGGGCCACGTTGTACTGCCACTGCGGTTCGTGGTGGTATTCGCCGCCGTCCACCTTCATGCGGAACGTTCCGTCGTAGGGGGAGAATTCGAACCCGCCGGCGCCGAGCGGCCGCACCGCTTCGGGAAAGAGTTTCTCCGGGCCGAGATAAGCCTTGGTGGTGGCGTGGAAGCTGCGCCATTCGATATCCGGCCGGAACACGAGCCGCACCGAATCGCCGATGTCGATTTCGCCGGCGCGCACGCGGTGCACCGAGAGGCGTACGGCGTTGCGGCCTTCGGCGAGGCGGAGGGTGAAGACGAAGGCGGTGTTCCTGCCCATGCCGCAGGGCACGCAGAATTCCCATCTGGCGAAGCGGCCGGCCGGATCGGGCGTGAATTTCGTCACGCACCTGCGGTCGAGTTCGCGCGTGTAGCCTTCGCGCTGCAGCCAGCATCTCGCGCGCGTCCAGAGGTTGACGCGGTCGGACGGCGCTTCCGGCTCGGGGTTGGCCGAGAGGATGGCGTCGTACTGCGATCGTATCGCACCCCAGCCGACGCGCACCTGCGACGCCGCGCCGGCACCGTTGGCGAGAATCGTGCGGTATTCGGGGTGTTCCCTTACTTCGCCGCCGTCGAGCGACTGTTTGACCCTGGCGCGGGCTGGCGTGGGCGGCACGAGAAAGCGCGAGCGGGAGCGCAAGGCGCGCCCCCCGTCGTACACCGTCAGATCGAGGTGCAGCGCGCGGCAGCGGGTGCCGTCGCCGTGATAGCGCGGCGAATCGAACACCACGCTGTCGCCCTCGCCCGAACGGTAGACGCGCACGGTGCGGCCGGTTTCACGGTCGATCAGCCGCACCCTGAAATGCGACGGTGCCGAAATCTTCACCCGCTGCCCTTCCGGCACGACGACGTCGCGCCGGCCGTCGCGCGGCATCACGATGTGAAAGAGCGTTTCTTCCTTTTCGGCCAGACGCGGCTCCGCGGTTTCCGCCGCCGGATCCCCGTCCGCCGGCCCTCCCTCCAGGCACATCACCCGGCCCGGCTCGAGACGCACCGCCGCGGACGTGTCCACTTCTTCGCCGGTCAGCAGATCGCGGGCCGCCACGCTGTCGAACGCCGCGCGGTCCC
>JAGCAM010000019.1 GCA_017652705.1 Kiritimatiellia bacterium
GATTTCATTTCTTCTGCCGGACTTCGGGTACTGCTTCAGATCAAGAAGCGTGTCGCCGCCGTATGAAAACGACGACGGCGCGCCGTTGCCTCCGAGCGCGTTCGCCGAAGTCGCGGGCGCGCCCCCGGCGCCGACCGTCACCCGGTACGAGGCGCTGGAAGAAACCGCATAGGAACCCGAATAGTAGACTCCTCCTCCTCCGCCGCCGCCGCCTATCCGGTACCCGCCCGCGCCGCCGCCGCCGACCACCAGAATCTGCACGTTCGTGGCGTATTCCGGCGTGGTGAAAATCTGCACCTCGTCTGCATACGAGAATACGTGGACGAAGCGGTTCTTCAGGCGGTAGACTTCTCCGCCGCTGCCGGAATCGCCGTTGCCGTAGGTGCGGAACCTGCCGCGCAGACCGGCGTTCGCCATGCTGCCGTTCAGATTGTCGTTGACGGCGCGTATCTCGAAATGATGGAGTGTGTCCATCGCCAGCCCCGGCACCGGAACCGAGAACGTCGCCCCTTCCGTGAGATTCGAAACGAGCGTCCGCCATTCGTCGGCCGGAGGTTCCGGGTTGCCGTCCGCCCAGAGACGGTACTGGATGTCCGTGCGCGTGGCCCCCGTTCCGCAGAAGCGCACCGTGCCGGCGAACTGCACATAGGCGAAGCTTATGTCGATCACCGATTCCGGCATGTCTTCGCCATGCCGCCACTCGATCACCGGCACCACCGACTCCGCGCCCACGTGGACGGCGGAGGCGGCGATGAAATTCGTGTCCGACTGAGTGGCGTAGTCGGCGGCGATCCATGCCGCCGGCAGAGTCGACGGCGCGTAGCGGATCTCGTCCATGTAACCGTTGAACGCGCCGTAGCCAGTGCCGCAGCCGCCGAACACGAGACTGTCAAACTCCGAATCGACCGCCGGTAGCCCGTGGAGGGCGATCGAACCGGCGGGCTGACCGTCGACGTACACCGTCGCCGTCGCACCCGCGTAAGTGATCGTCATGTGGCACCAGGTGTACAGGCCGGCGTCGTCGGCCGGGAGCCGCCCCGTGTCGAAGTACTGCGCGCGGTCCGGTCTGTTTTTTCTGGCTTCGTCCGACCACATGCGCAGAGTGTTGTACGACGTGTGATCCGATGCCTGAACGCCCCACGCCGCCATGTAGTCCGTGTCCTTGCGCGTGGCGAGATATGCATAGTCCGCCGGCCCCTGCGGGTTCATCCAGAACGAGACGGAGAACGCCGTGCCCACGTCGAGCGCGTGCGCGGCGTTGTCCGCGACGATGATCTGCCCGTGCGAACCGGAGCTGCCGGTGGACTGCGCCACGCGGCGCGCCGCGCCGATCTTGCCGTTCGGCGCGGCGAGCGACCGGGCGTGCGCCCAGCCAATGAGCCCGTTCGGCGTGGAGTCTGCGAGGTCCGTGTCGCCGTCATCCTTCTCGCCCAGATGCCATACGCCCGTGTATGCCGTCCACGGGCTGCCGGGGTCGACCAGCGCGTCCGTCATCGGGCTGCGGTAGCACATCGAAAAGACCGTGCCGTTGGTGACGGCGGGCAGCTTCACCCACACGAGCGACTCCCCTTCCGGATTCCATGTATCGACCTCGTGGGGCGCGAGATAGCCGTCCCCGTCGAGAAAAACCATGTCGCGCCCGTTGCGCAGATAGTAGTCGCCGTAATTGAAACCGGCGATCCTTTCCGGCGAAAGACGCACCAAAACGGGAAATCCCGCCAGCAGGGTCGCGCCGGGAAGCCCCGCCACCTGAAGCCGGACGGCACGGGCGAAATTGTCCTGGACGAAGTAGTCGCCGCCGTTCACCGGCGCACTGCCGGCGAACGCCGCCGCTCCGCGGCAAAGGGCAGCGGCGAACGCCAGACGTTTCATTCTTGATTTCATCATCAGCACCTCCTTCGGGAAAAGACCTTCCAACACCTCCGGCGCCGAATTATACATTATTACACCCTCCCCCGGCGCATTGTGCGGAGCAATGCACGAAATTCAGCCCCGAGCCTAATCGGGGGGCGGGCGGCGTTCTATCTTAACTTGTTTTTGAGACGCTGCTGTACGCGGTCAAAAACGGTAGGCGTCGTAGAGGGCGATGATGCGGCGGATCGCGGCGGACGTCGCCCCGGCGTGCTCGGCCCTGGCGCAGACGTTCAGAACGAGATTGAGATCGGCCAGATCGGACGCCCCCGAATTGGCCGCGAAACCGCGCAGGTCGTGCGTGATGTCGCGCACCGCCTGGAAATCGGGGTTGGACTCCTGCGCGCGCAGGCGTTCCGCGCACGCTCCGAACGTGCGCAGAAAACTGGCCGTCATGCCGTCAATCTCCGCTTCCGAATGAAGGTCGAACGTGCGGCGGCAGTGTTCGGCCACGGACCGCAGCGGGGAGGAGACGACGGCGGGGCCCGGCCGCGCCGCCCCAGCAATCCCGTTCAGCCGGCGGAAACGCGCGATGTTCCAGCGTATCTTGTAAAGCAGCAGGTCTTCGTCGTATGGCTTCTCGATCAAATCCATCGCCCCGGACTCGTAACAGCGGATGTGCCCCTGCGGATCGGACAGCGACGTGATGGCGATGACCGGTATCCGGTCCAGAATTCCCGTCCGGCGCATGTAGTCCATCACGCCGTAGCCGTCGACGCCAGGCATTTTTATGTCGAGGAGCACGCAGATGATGCTGTCCGCCTTCTCCTTCAGGCAGGTGACGGCCTCGCTCCCGTCCGCCGCCTCCAGAACTTCATAATCGCCGCGGAGCAGCATCCTGAGGATGCCGCGGCTGAACTCGACGTCGTCAGCCACCAGTATGCATTCCTTGTTCGCGTCCATGTTCCGTTTCCTTTCCTCAGAGATCGGCCCGCCCGCCGACGCACACGCCGGAAATCGTCTCTGCGAGGCGCGACAGCACCACCGGCTTCAAGAGCACGTCCTCCGCGCCCAGATCCTTGTAATATCCGCGGGCCGAGACGTCGGCCGTCACCAGCACGACCGGCAGATCCGCGAGCGCGGGGTCCTTGCGCACGGCGCGGATGAACTCGCCGCCGTCCATGCCCGGCATCTTCATGTCGGCCAGCACGATGTCGAACCGCTCCCCCGCGAGCAGGTCGAGCGCCTCGGCGCTGGACGCCGCCTCCGCCGCCATGCCCACGCCCAGCCGGCGGCAGCCGGCCGCGAGCACCCTGCGGTTCATCTCCAGATCGTCCACCACCAGCGCGCGCAGCGCCGAGAAATCGCGAACCGGATGTTCCGGCGCCGACGACGCCTGCGCGCACGCCGGCGGCGCCGCGTCGCGGTAGGGCACGTCGGGCACCAGCACCGCGAACACCGAACCTCTGCCGAGTTCGCTGGAAATGGATATCTCCCCGCCGGCGCTCTCCACGATGCGCTTGCAGATCGACAGCCCCAGCCCCGTGCCGCCACGGGCGTTGGAAACCTGCAGCCGGACGTACGGCTTCATCAGCCGCGATACGTCCTCCGGCGCAATGCCGATGCCCGTGTCGCGCACCGAAACGCGCAGCCGGCCGCGCGCGGAATCCGTCCGCTCGAACGAGGCCGACACCGTGACGCCGCCCTCGTCGGTGTACTTCACCGCGTTGCCCACGAGATTGAACAGCACCTGCCTGACGCGGTGTTCGTCGAGTTCGAGAACCGGCAGTTCCCCGATGTCGGACTTCAACTCAAGATTCTTCTCCCCCGCGGCGGTCTCGAATGTGCGCAGAATCAGCTGCACCTCGTGTTTCAAATCGCAGGGCGTGCGCACGAAAGTGCGCTTCCCGGCGTCGATCCGGGCCAGATCCAGCACGTCGTCGACCAGCTCGAGCAGCGTGTTGCCGCTGAACGAGATGTTGTCAAGATAGTCTTTGCGGACGTCCGGGTCGGTCTCGCCCTTGATCAGTTCGGTGAAGCCGATGATCGAGTTGAGCGGCGTGCGGATGTCGTGCGACACCGAAACGAAGAAATCACGCTGGGCCTCGACGAGCCGCTGCCGTTCAAGGGCGGTGGCTATGAGATTGGCGACGGTCTCAAGAGTACGCAATTCGTATTCGTCGGCCCGGTGGTTCTCAGCCATGTAGTGGAGCATCAGCTGCCGCCAGGGGCGTCCTTCCTCCTGCACGCGGAAGGAAACAACCGATTTGGCGAGGCAGCCGTCCGGGAAAACCAGCCGCGGATCCCCGCGCACGTCCGGCACCGAGATAACGCGGGGTTCGCCCGGAAGCTGGGCATTGAGCGGGCAGAGCGGGCACTTGCTGAAACATTGGCAGTCTTCCAGCGTCAGCCCCTTCTTCGTCCACGTCTTGCAGGATCCGTCCGAACCGCCCACCGAAACCCGGTCGCATTTGGAAAGCGCCAGAAGCCGTTCCGCGACGAATTCGATGAACTCATCCACGTCCGGATGCTCGTGCAGAAAAGACAGGGCGTCGTAGCGGAAACGCTTGTGGGCGATCGATCGCTCGAGCTTGGCGTTGAGTTCGCCGATCTTGCGCTCACTCTCCACCGCATCGGTGATGTCGGTCACCACGCCGTACACCCAGTGCCGCCCGCTGGACAGCCTTATGCCCTTGCGCAGAAACCGGCCGATGCGGCGTTTGCCGTCGACGCCGGTGAACGGCATGTCCTGCACGCGCAGTTCTCCGCTTCGGGCCGCTTCGACATCGGCGGCGCGGAACGCCTTGATCTGCTCGGAATCCGAAAACAGTTCTTCGTCCGCCTTGCCGATCACCCCGGCCGCGGGAATCCCCCACAGTTCGCCGCAGATCGCGTTGGCGCGCACGTGCCGGAAACCGTCATTGACGTCTTCGGCGTACACATACAGCGGCAGCGCGTCGAGCAGCTGAGCGTATTCGTCCTGTATGTCGGCAAGACGGGCCTTAAGCGCCTTCACCTCCGCCTTCAGCCTGCGCTTTTCACCATCTATGCCGGTTGTGTCTTCTGGTTCGTCGTACATCGGAAATATTCTACCATATTCACCCCGCGCGATTCAATTGTGCACCGCACCGCACAATAATTTCGCGCAAAAACAATCATTCTTTGGTATAATAGCGGGCATGGCGAAGCCAAACGACATTATCCAGTGGTTCGGTGCCGTGCGCGGCCAACCGGTGCCGAAGTTCATAACGGGGCTTCGCGGCACGGGCAAGACCGGCATTCTCCTGTGGCTCCGCGACCGGATACTTTCAGAGGGCGTCCCGGCGGAAAACACGATTCTCCTCGACTCCGACGATCCCGTCCTGCGGCGGATGATGACCCATGAACAGGTGCTCGACCACGTTTTCGGCCGCCTCCCCAGCGACGGACCTACCTACATTTTCATCCGCGAAGCCGCCGCTCTGCCCGGGGCGGAAGTCGTGATCGGCACGCTGGCCGCCTCCCAGCGCCGCGAAATATTCGCCACGTCATCGTCCCGCCGGCTGCTGGACTGCGGACTCGCCGGTTACTTCTCAACCCGGCTCGCGCATTACGAAGTTCTGCCTGGGGAATCGGACGTGCCGCCCACCCCAGATCTGGCGCGCGCCCGCTGGAACGAAATATTCCTGAACGACGTACTCGCCCCGAACCGCATTCTTGAAGTTTCTATCGCCGGGCGCATCGCGGGGTGGCTCTCCGACCACATCGGGGAACCCCTCTCGCTGAGAAGCATCGCCGCCGCGGTGTCGCCGGCCCGGCGGATACTCTCCCCCCACACCGTCGAGTCGTATCTCGCTTCGCTCGAAGACGCCCACCTCGTGGAAAAGGTGCTCCGCTGGGACACCGACGAAGAATGGGTGCAGAAAACCGGCTACCGTTATTTTTTCACGGATCCCGGCCTCCGTCTCGCGCACTTCGGCCCCGCGCCGGACAACGAAGCGCGGCGCATGGCGCTGAACCGCGCCTGGCTCCATCTCCGCCGCGCCGCCGACGAGGTTTTCACGACTTCAGGCTCGCAGAAGTCGGATTTCATATCACGCACCGAACACGCCTACACCCGCTGGAAACTAAATGAAAAAGGCGTGCTTGAACGCCTGAAGGCGGGGAACACCGGCGGCAAACCCGTTCCGGCGGCCAAGGCCGACGGCGGCCCGGAAAAACGCAGGTGAAGCCCTCAGCCGGCCGCCTTGTTGCGGGGGGCGGGTTATGATACAATACCCGCATGAAAAAAACTCCGCAGCTGAGAAAAATCGAAATGGTGCGCGACTACACCAAACACGCCGATGGCAGCGTGCTGGTAAAATGGGGCGACACCTGGGTGCTCTGCACCGCATGCGTCGAAGAAAAAACGCCGCCTTTCCTGAAAGGCTCGGGCCGCGGCTGGGTGACGGCCGAATACGCCATGCTGCCTTCCGCCACCGGCGGCGGCCGCAGAGAACGCGACATCAAAAAACTTAAACTCGACGCCCGCTCGGCCGAAATCCAGCGCCTCATCGGCCGGTCCCTGCGCGCGGCGGTCGACTTGAGCCTCCTCGGCGAACGCCAGATAACCATCGACTGCGACGTGCTGCAGGCCGACGGCGGCACGCGCTGCGCTTCAATCACCGGCGGCATGGTCGCCCTCGAAACCGCCGTCCGCAAAATGCTTTCCGACGGCCGGCTCGCCGTCGACCCGCTGCTCCGCCGCGTCGCCGCAGTGTCCGTCGGCATCTGCGACGGCGTCCCGGCGCTCGATCTCGACTACGCCCGCGATTCACGCGCGGAGGTGGACATGAACGTCGTCATGGCCGATGACGGCCGCTTCGTCGAACTGCAGGGCTGCGCCGAGCGCGAACCGTTTTCCGGCGCGCAGCTCGCCGCCATGCTGACCCTCGCCAAAAACGGGCTGCGCCGGATATTCCGCATCGCCGCCGCCGCGACCGGCGGTGAAGCGCGCCGACCGCGGCGCCCCGGGGCTGCCTCACGAAAACGATCACTCCGCGGCGGTTAAATCCACGTGCCGCGGCGGCGAACATCGCCGCCATTACGTCAAACACCCGCGCTTCTGCGGGGAACCGCCGCGATGGCGGCCTTGAGCAGAGCGACCCGTTCGCACGCCGACCCGCAACGGTAGCCGCGCACGTACACAAGCGCCCCCGTCCGCAGGATGCTCCGGTCGCCGGCGGCAGCGCCCTCCGCCGCCGGGGGCGCCCAGGCCGGCGCGCCGTCGGTGGTTATCGCCCATTTGCCGCGTTCCAGCGCCTCGGCCACCACTCTGCCGAAATTCTCGCTCAGCGTCGGCAGCGCCAGCGCGTCGCACCAGCGCCAGGCCTTCTCCTTTTCGTCGCCGACAGCATCGCTCACGACCCGCAGCTCGGCGGACGCCGCGCCGATCTCCGCCACCGCCCTTTCAAGGTATTCCACACCCTTCAGCGGGTGCCTTCTGCCCAGATACAGCAGGCGGATTTTCCCGCCGGCAACCGGCTGCGGCGCACCGCCGTCAAGTTTGAAGAAGCGCTTCAAGTCGGTGAGGACGATGCGCGGATCGTTGCCGACGCCGAGATAATCCCTTATCCACTCCGCCTCTTCGCGGCAGGTCGCGAGTATCGAATCGGCCCGGGCGAGCATGCGGCGTTCCCACGGTGCGGCGAGACGCTTTTTCCAGCCGTGGTAGCGCAATCTGACCGGGTCGTAGCTGCCGGCCGGGCGCAGGACGAGCTTCGCGCCTGATTTTTTCGCCTTTTTCGCGGTTCTCCACAGCACGGGCAGCCATGCGCCGTGGATGCAGACGGTGTCGACGCCGGGGGCTACCGCCGCGGGATCGTCGGTCACGACCGCTTCGCGGCCGGCGGCGGACTCCTCGGCGGCGAACTCGCGCGCGGTGTTGGCCATGCCGTTCCACGGCTCCAGCCCGGCGCAGAAATGCACGGTTTTCATTTCACGAGCCCCTTCATACGGCGCGCCCCCTCATCTTCAGCGTGTCCAGCGCGGCGGCGGCGTAGACCCCGGAGATGAGCTTCCAGAGCCGCAGCGCGGCTTTACCGGCGCGCGTCGGCCTGAAGCCGTTGGCGGCGAGCATTCGCTCCACCTCTTCGCGGTGGCGCCGCGCCTCCTCCGCGCCGGTCTCGCGCTGCGTTTTGCTGCCGCGCCACCGGCGGAAGCCCCAGAGATACTCGCCGAGGCGGCGGTACCCGGCGCCGGCGCGCATGAACTTGATCCACAAATCCCAGTCCATGCAGACGTCGAGCGAAACGTCGAACCCGCCGGCGCGCGAGAAGAGTCCGCGGCGGAAAAAGGCGCTCGGTCCGCCGACATGCGGAACCGCGCGCCGGAAAAGCCAGTCGTGCCAGCCGCAGCCGCGCACGCATTTGACGGCCGCGCCGCGCTCGTCGATCACCACCGTGTTGCCGGCGATCCATTCGCAGCCGCCGGCCGCCGCCGCGGCGACTTTTCCAAGCGCGCCCTTCAGCAGCACGTCGTCGGCGTTGAGCCAGAAAAGCCACTCGCCGGTCGCCCGGGCGAAACCGCGGTTGAGCGCGTCGCTCTGGCCGCGGTCGGGTTCCACGTCGGCGTCCTGCACGATGATTTCCAGCGTGCCCGCGCCGGACGCCTCGAGCCGGGCCTTTTCGCCGGCGAGGCTTTTCACCGCGGCGGCGAAAAAAGGCCGCTCCCCTTTGACGGGCACCACGCAGCTGAAACTCGTTTTATTCATTGCGCATCTTCCCCGAGAAATAGACCCTCACCGCCGCCTCGGCCGTTTCGGAGAGCACGAAGGCCCAGCCGATGGAGGCGATGCCGAGACCGCACCGCCAGAGCAGCCACGCCGCCGGCAGCGCCGCCGCGATCGCCAACGCGTCGCATATCTGCCAGGGGCCGAGTCCGCCGCGCGCCAGAATCGCCAGCCCGCAACCGGCGGTGAACTGCCGCAGCACCGCCACCGCCAGCATCGCGGTGCAGAGCAGGGCGCAGCCCGGCGGCGGTTCAACGAGCCACAGCTTCAGCACGTCGTCCATGAACAGCGCGAGCGGCACCGCGAACGCGAGCGCCAGCGCCCCGCCGAGCCGGTTGCCGAAACGCGCCAGCCTCATGACCTCCGGACGCCTGCCGCCGCCCTCCGCCGCCGACAGCACCGGCGAGAGCGCGTTGTTCAAGCTCGATGAAAGCGACGCCGCGTGGTTGGACACCTGCGTCGAGATGGTGTACGAGGCGTTGTAGGCGGTGCCGAAGAGCACGTTCACGAAAAACGCCAGCCCCTGCGAGCGCACCGTCCAGGCGAACCCGCCCAGAAACTGCCAGCCGGCGAAGGCGAGCAGCGGTTTCACGCGCCCACCGCCGAACATGAGCCCGGCGTCGATTCTGCACTCCCGGTATTTGCTCCGCACCCGCCACACCTGCGCGGCGGCGAGCGCCGCGGACGTCAGGGCGAGCGCCGCGGCGTACGCGACCAGCCAGTCGACGCCGCCGCGCCCCGAAACCGAAATCGCGATTTTCATGAACGCCGCGAAGACGAACACGATCAGCGTCTGCGCCAGCTGAAAAGCCGACGCCTCGACGATGTCCTGCTTAGCCGTGAACATCGCGGTGTACGGAACGGCCAGCATCGACACCGCGGCCGACCCGACCGAGAATCCGAGCGCGGCCAGCGCCGCGTCCATCCTGCCCGCCGGCACCGC
>JAGCAM010000003.1 GCA_017652705.1 Kiritimatiellia bacterium
CGGGTCGTTCGCCGCGCCGCCCGCCGTCGCGGCGGAACGCGGGCCCGCGCCGTAGACGCGCACGATTTCGCGGCGGAGTTCCGCCACGCCGACCAGCGCGAAACGCACGGACTGCGGCGCGAACGCGCGTTCCACGCTCGCCCTGGTCGTCGCGTCCGGCTCGGCGGCGCAGGCGACGGTGACGACGTCCCCGATCCGCCCGACCGGCAGCACTTCCTTGCGCATGGCCAGCGATGGGGGTATGCGCATCGCCCAGCGCGGATCGACAATCACATTTCGACGATCAATTTCCATATCGGTTTCGCTCCGGCGTCTTCGGCGGCGACGCGGTCGATCCGCCGCACCAGCACGCCCGGTTCCTCCGAGAGCGCGTGCAGCGTCTTGCGCATCTCGTCGTAAGTCGCGAGAAAGGTGACGTTCCAGGTTCCCGCCGTCGCGTCGGCGCGGCGCTCCCCGGTGGTCGCCGCCACGATCTTCGCCCCGCTCGCCGAGACCGACCGGTTGAGCGCGGCGAGCGCCCCCGGCTTCGTGCGGACGTCGCTCGCCGCGGACGGCTGCTGGCGGCGGAGTTCTTTCATTCCCGCAGCGAATCTGGCGCGCTCGGCCGCCAGCGCTTCCTCCGCCGAGCTGCGGTCGCGCTCCGCCGCCGCGATGCGGGGAACCCACGCCCCGGCCGTGTTCCCCGCCGCTTCAAGACGCCGCCGAAGACGCTCACGGTCTGACAAGCCGGGTAGCAAACACGCCCAGACGTAGATTCCCGCCGCCAGAACGGCGGGCAACAGCACGAGTATCCCGCGGTCGCGTTCGGTGAGCGTCATGGCATCTCCTTCGCCGATTTAGGCAGAATGCGGCAGCGGAACCGCCACGGGCCGCCCCCCGGCAGCTGGTTCATCGACGTCAGCGCGAGCGTCGCCACGGCGAATCCGTCGGCCTGAAGCCGGTCTCCGAGGTCTTTCAGGTATTTCTCCGCCTCGTCATTGGTGGTGGTGACGCCGCTGATGCCGAGCGTGTAGTCGCCTTCGCTGGTGATCTCGCTGATCATTCCGCCTTCCGGGCAGGTGTCGGCGAGCGCGTCAAGGATGCGCGAATACCCCCGCCGCGCGCGCAGAAGGCGCAGCGGCCGGTCGATCTCTTCGGCATGGCGCCTTTCGAGATCCGCTTTCGCGCGCCGGGCGTTCTGCGCGGCCTGCTCGATGTCGCGGCATTTGCGCTGCTCGGCCTCGACCGACTCCACCCGGGCGGCCAGACGCGCGTTCGCGGTTCTCAGAACCAGCTGTGCCGCGCCGCACAGCGCCGCCGCGACCAGTACGCCGCACATCGCCGCGTTCAGCCGGTCGCGCGCGGTTTTCGGTTCCGGCGGCGGTATGACCATCGGCGCGTCCTCGCCGAGTTCAAGCATCCCGGGATGCGTCACCCCGGCCAGAACCAGTCCCTTCTCGCGGAGCTTCCGGCGGATGCCGTCGATTTCCGGTATCGAAAGCTGCATAACCAGATACTGCACGGAGCCGCCCTTGACCGCGGTTCGCCGGAAGGCCAGTGCGCTGTTCTCCGGCGACAGGCCGGAGAACGTCCCGGCCTCGTAGGCGAGAAGCGCCGCCAGCGATTCGTCCGACACGCCCTGCACGCGCTGCGCGTTTATTTCCAGCGTCTGCACCCACGCCTCGGGGTAGACGACGCGGACGCGGGTTCCGCGTCTGAGCCCCGCCAGATCCGTCAAGCCGACGGTCGCGGCGAATCTACTGGCCTTGGTTTTCATCAGTACACCGTTATCTGAACCTCGCATCCGGATTTCGGCAGGATAAGCGATCTCGGAGCGCTCTTGACCGTCTTGTCCCCGACTTTGACCCAGGCCCTCAGAATCTTTCGCCCGATCGGAATTTCCGCGCTCTCGTCGAATGCGACCTGCGCGGAAATCCCCGTCGAGTCCGCCGCCGCCTCCCATGCGCCGATCGCGCCGTCCTTGGGCCCGTAAAGCCGCGCACCGTACCGGCTCGGCGCATTCGTCGCGCCGCCCCGGTAGTCGATATTGACCGTGAGCCGCTGACACGTGTTGGACCGCAGGTCGATGCAATAGTCGCGGTACAGATATGCGTCCGGCGAAGCCAGCACCTCTGCGGTGCGCTCCGGTGTGATTTCTTCCCGCCTGTTGTCGCCGAGATGCCGCACGAAGGCTATCGCGAAGCCGTTTGACATAACGCCGTCCGCCACGAACACCGTGCCCGAAGAATCCCGCCAGCGGCCGAAATCTTCGGGCAGAATCCGCGCCTCGCATTCGCCGGATGCCGCGCTGACGAATTCGCCGCGTCTGGCCGTAAACGGCTGATGCCACCCGTCGCTGAGGTAGACGTCGCGGTCGCCGGAGGTCATTCTCAGATACGGGCCGCGCCATCCGCACGGCACCAGCACTTCTGCGTCCGCCAGTTCGCGATCGACTCCCGCCGCGAACAGGTTCGTCGTCGCCGGGTGGTGGCCGAACGGAAGAATGTCGCCGGGCCGGATGAACAACTCGGCCAGCGTCAGGGTGTACGCCGCTTCTTCATCGCCGGGATCCGCCTCGGGATTCGGCCGCGCCCGCGGCAGCCGCCCGACATCCGAAAGAAAGGAGGTGCCGACCGCGTTCCTCTCCCCGTCGCGGACCATGCCGTCCCGGGTGAAAGGATCGCCGACGATCGCTTCGGCGAGCTCATCGACCGTCCGCCCGGACTTGCGCCACCTCATGTCGCCGGTGCCTTCGCGGGTTTTGCGGATCGCCAGCACGCTGAGGATCGACAGGATCGCCAGCACCAGCGCCAGCTCTATGAGCGTGAAGCCTTTATTTGATGTGGAATGTGTCGACATCGGGCAGCACCGTGGCGTTCTTCTGTTCGCTCCGCGCCTCTTCGCGGTCCTTCCGCTCCTGTTCAAGGTTCTCCGCCGAGCGCAGGCGGTCCGCATTCGGGTTGCGAACTTTGTCGGCGGTGACGCCCTGGGTGACGCGGCGGATGTCGCCGGGCGTCGAAATGACGTGCGGCTTCATGTAGATCACGAGCTCGGAGCGGGTTCTCACTTTCTCGGTGGAGCGGAAGAACCAGCCGAGCCACGGCACGTCCATCAGCAGGGGAACGCCGTTGACGGCGTCGCTGAAGGTCTCTTCGATCATCCCGCCGGCGACGACGGCCATTTCGTCCTGCGCGACGAACGTGCCGGCGATGGACTTCGCCTCCACCGTGTCGACCTTGAATTCCTGGATCGCCGCCGTCTGGGTGGCCTGGTCGACGACGGAGGCGATGATCGTGCCGCCGTTTTCCTTTCTGGCGCTCGTCTCCTGCATCAGCCGGAGCGTGACGGTGCGGTCGGCGTTGATGTTCGGCGTGATCAGCAGCCGCGTGCCGATCTTGCGCCACTCCATTTCGGTCTGCGGCACGATGATGGACTTGCTGTTGACGTCGCCGGCGACGATCGACGCGGTGATGTTTTTCACGATCGGAATCTCCTCGCCCATGAAAAACTGCGAAACTTCGCTGTGCGCGGTCAGCAGCGACGGGGTGGCGATCGACTTGAGCTTGCCGCGCTCGCGCTGGAGCTTGATGTGCGATTCGACATGCTTCGAGACGATGTTGAAAGTGATGCGCCCGGGGGCGTCCGGCGAAAACGCCGTCGTGCCGTCCAGCTCCGCGCCGATTTTGCCGTTGTTCCACGTCACGTCCTTCAAATCCCAGTCGAAAACCGAGTTGACGCCGTCGTCAAGCGTCAGGCGCATTATTTCCACTTCGAGGTAGACCATCGGCGTCGGCACGTCGACTTTCCTGACGAGTTTGCGGATTTCGTCCATGATTCTGGGGTCGCCCGTCCTGACGACCAGCATGTTGGAGCGCCGCGCCACCGTCACGTACACGCTCGGGGGCTGGTAGCGGTTTTCGACGAGCGCCGCGGCGACCGTCGAATTGGAAGCGCCGCCGTCGATAGCGGACGAAACGCGCACGGCGTCCTCCGCGCCGAACCGTTCGATCCTTTCCTCCGCGCGCCGTTCCTCCGCGGCCTGGCGCGACACGCCGGTGTTGAACCACATCCCCCCGCGCGACGAATAAACGCCACCGCCGCGCCGCCCGTAGCCGATGGAATTTCTCGCCGAGTTGATGGAGCTGAAATTACCCATCAGGTCGGACGATCCGCCGGTGTCGCTGATGGCCTGGAATTTCTCGAAGCGCCGGCCGAGATCGGATAGCTCGTCGTCGAGAATGTCCTGGTCGCCCAGCGTCAGCCGCACGCGGTCGGCGTAAATACCCTGGATGATCGAGGCGACCTCCGTGACGTTCGGGTAGAGAAGGGTGAAGGTTTCGATCATCTCCTCCTGCTGGTAGCCCGTAAGACTCTCCTTGAACTCCTCCATCGTGACGATGCGCGTTATCCCCGACTCGCCGTCCAGCCGGTACCAGAGACGGTGGCTCTTGCAAAGTTCGTCGACCGCCTTCTCCACCGTGACGCCGCGCAGAAAGAGTGAAACCGGCACGTTGGCCGACCGCTCGGTCCAGACGAAGTTCCGCCCTGACTGGTCCGCCAGCAGGCGGAGCGCGGTCTTCAGCGTCAGCTCCTCGAACTCGACGTAGGCGAGCGTTCCCGTCGGCGCCCCGGCGCCGGAGCCGTCCTTCGCGAAGGCGACCGGAATCGTCCATCTGGCGTCAAGCGTCTCGGCGGCGACTTCGACGCCGTTGTCGGTGACGTCCTTGACCCGCACCGGGAAGGGCACCCCGGCGGCGCTCAGGGGCAGCGTCGAACCGCGGCGGGCGACGCGGAAGGTGTCGTCGCCGCGGGCATGCACCACCGCGACGCCGCCCGTGCCGGTCGCGGACACCAGACCTTTGATTTCCAGGGCGCGGAACTCCGCGAGCTGCGCCTTGATGACTTCGCCCATCGACGAGCTCATCCGCGTGGGGTCGGCGGCGGGTTGAGCGCCGCACTCGGCCGCGAACAGCACGGCCAGCGCCGGCAGTATAATCGACATTGGATTCTTCACCGTCATTTCCTCGTCAAGCGCGTCTTCAGCATTTGCGGATTGCGCGATGCCGCGTACGCTGTGTTTTCCCCGATGCGGCCGGAAACGACAAGCTCCGCCAGCGACTGCTCCAGCGTCCTCATGCCGTAGGCCGCCCCGGTTTCAATTTGCGAATAAATCTGCGCCGTGCGGCCCGTCGCGATGAGGTTGGCCACCGCCGCCGTGTTGACCAGAATTTCCGCCGCCGGATGCCTGTTGAGCCCCTTGTCGTCCGCGAGCAGGTGCTGGGCCACGATTCCGCGCAGCACGAGGGCTAGCTGATGCCGGGCGCCCGACTGCTCGTCCGCCGGAAAGACGGAGATTATCCGCTCTATCGCGCCGGCGCAGTCGCCGGCGTGCAGCGTGGTGAACACGAGGTGGCCTGTCTCCGCCGCGCGCAGCGCGGTGCGGATTGCGTCGAGATTGCGTATTTCCCCCACGAGCAGCACGTCCGGATCCTGCCGCATCGCCTCCACCAGCGCATCGTTGAAACTCTTCGCGTCTCGCCCGATCTGCCGCTGCCGCACGAGACTGAGCGCACTGCGGTGGACGTATTCGACAGGATCTTCGATGGTGATGATGTGCGCCGCCCTCGTCCGGTTGATGGAATCGATCAGCGTCGCGAGCGTCGTCGATTTGCCGGAACCGGTCGGCCCCGTCACGATCACCAGCCCGTCGCGGCATTCCGTGAAATCGCCGATCCGCCGCGGCAGCGAGAGCTCTTCCAGCGAACGGAAACCGGATGGCAGCCTCCGCAGCGCCACGGCGTGCCGTTCCGCTTCGCAGAACACGTTGAAGCGGAAGCGCGACCCGTTCGCCGCGGTCAGAACGCCGTCGATCGCCCCCTCCTTCATCAGCACGTAGCGGATGCGTTCCGTGCCGTCGGGGCATCCCTTCGGCAGCGTGAAAAGCCCCAGCTCCATCGCCAGGGAGTCCACCGCGTCGCGCTTGAGCGCCGCCGAATCGGAATCCGGCAGAAGACGCCCCTGGATGCGGTAGCGCGGCTTTTCGTCCCACGCGAGATGAACGTCGCTCGCCTTGAGTTCGTCGCACCGCGCGAGAATGTGGCCGAGGAGCGTCGTCATTTCAGCGGCAGAGTTCGAGCGCGATCATCGCGAAACTCGTGCAAAGCACCGGGTCGGCCTCCCAGAACCGGTTGTTGCTGTTCGCCCAGCTGCCGTCCGACTTCTGCAGGGTAGCGAGCTTCGACGCCAGTTCGCGCTTCCATTCAATCTCCTTTCCCCCGGCGGCGGTGAGCCGGTCCACCCCCGCGGCCGAAAGAGCGCGGGCGAGAATGTCGTAATAGTAGAAAAGCCCCTGGTTCCCCATCCCCGGGTTCTCGTCCACGTTCCAGTATTTCGTGCAGTACTCGAGCGACAGTTTCACGCGCGGGTCGGACTTCGTGAGGTTCGCGCTGCACATTGACAGAACCGCCCCGTAGCTCATCGAGCCGTAGGCCCTGAGATGCACCCTGCCGCCGGCGTTCGTGGTCGTGCCGCCCTGCGGCGTGCGCTCGTTGTAGGCGGCCCCGCCCCTGTCCGTCCCCTCTTTTTTCTGGAGGTTCTCCACGAAGGCGATCGCCCGCGACCAGTCGATGTCGGCTTTTTTGCCGCCGGCCGGGCGCATCTCCTCGACGGGCGCCGTCAGCCGCATGGCCGAAAGCGCGTACGAGGTGTTCGACAGATCCGCGTAACGCCTCGGCGGCCGCCCGCCGCGCCCCGGCAGGTTCGGGTTGAACTTGTCGTAGCCGAACCCGCCGGCCATCGTGTCGTCGCCCGTTAGCTGGCTGTCGGCGAGAAAAGTTCTCGCCTTCAGAATCGAGGCGACCGGCGCAATGCGTGACAGATAGAGCGCACTCACGCAGACAGACGTGTTGTAGGTGCCAAGCCCGCCGCCGCCACGCCCGGGCCGCGAATTGTAGAACCCGCCGTCTTTCTTCTGCGCGGCCAGCACGAACCTCACGCCGTTGGAGACCGCCCCGCTCAGCCTCGCCTTCTGCGCACCGCCGACCGCCCCGCCGCTCTGCGACAGCGCCCAGACCGGCAGCGCCGTCAGCGCCGGCATGTCGCCGTCGCTCCAATGACCGTCATCATGCTGCGCCGACAACAGATACTCCGCGCCTTTGCGGATGGCGTCTTCTACGCCGCTCTCAGCCGCAAAACTGCAGAAAAAAGGCGTAATCGCCAGAAAAACCAGTGGTATTTTCATCGTATGGAGACCTCCTCCGGAATAGAATATGCACCAAGTTTAATATTCATGCTTTATTTAACGCCGGCCGCCGGGGCGAGGTTCACTGCCGCGGTGACAAAAACGACGCGGCGGAGACGCCCCGCCTGTTGGTCGAAGGCGCAGCCGGTCGTGTGCACGGCGTTGTGCGTGACCTGCAGCCTCTCGCTCTCCGGAATGCCGATCATGAATGGAAACGGTGCTATTATACAACATCGCACGCGATCGCCGCGGTGTTACTTCCACATCTTGTCGGGCGAAAGGAACAGGAAAGGCGGCGCACCGTAGAGGTCGAGATAAATGAAACCGTAATGCGGCGTCGCTGCGCGGCTGAAGTTCGCCGTGCAGAACCCCTCCCTGCAGCCCCCGTGCACGATGAACGGCCCGTCGACAAGCTTGGACGCCCCGAGCACCTGGTCCGTCGCGTCCCTGACGTCCACGGCGAAATGGTAGTGGCTGCTGCCGCGGGCGACGAACGTGCAGGGATTTGCCGAGGAGGCGAACGTCAGCTGGAACGGCCTCTGCCCGACCTGCGCTATCCAGCCGCGCGCCCCTGACACGTCAAGCGCGATCGGAACGTTCGACTTCTCGAAATAGAAACGGGTGTGCGCTTTCGGGAACGAAATCCGGTAAAATCCCCGCTTCCGGGCTTTGAACGAAAACTCCTCCGTCTTCGCGCCCGGCGCACGCAGTTTCACGACTCTGCCGCCGCCGACGGGCTGAATCGCCAGATCCTGTTCCGTCGGCTTCACGCCATGCGCCACGACGATCTGCCGCGCGGCGAAACGGCATTCGCCCGGCCGGTCGGCTAAGAACACCAGCGGCGTGCCGCCGAGAATCGCCACCGGCGCCAGCGACACCGTCTCGCCATCGAACTTGTCCATCGCCTGCACCCGGTCCGCGGACGGCAGACCGACACGCGGCGGAAGTGCGCGGTCGCCGTCAAAGGGCGGAATGTTCGCCGCGATCCAGGGTTCGTCGATTGTCTCGACGCGGCGGCTGCCGTCCGTGCCGATCACCGTGACGCGTCCGCGCACGTTCCGGACGACGCCGGCGCCGACGCCGCCGCTTGTGAACCACGGCGCGTCGCCGACGACCGCCAGGTTGCCGAAGTCGATTCCGTCCGGACGCCCGTAGACCGGGTCGGACACTCCGGCGGACACCGCCGCCTTGTCCGTCGCGTTGGAAATGACCGTGCCTTCGAACGTCACGTCGACGGAGCCGGCGACGACGGACGAGAGCGTCACCGCCCGCCCGTGCGTCGGGCGGAACATGCAGTTCACGTAGCGAACGTGTCCGTACACCCAGTCGCCCGCCGCCTTGCCGCAGTTGAGCGACGTCTCCGACCGGTTGTCCCAGGCGCTGCAGCCGTCGAAGGTGATCGTTACCGGACCCGACCGGCGGCGCAGCTGCGCCAGATAAACTTCGAATCCTATGCCCGTGTTGCCGAACGACCGGCAGTTGCGGAACACCACGTTGCGCAGCCGTTCATCGGCCGAATTGGGTTCGATGTCCACCCCCGCCTGCGGCGGCGTGCCCATGGTGTTGGAGAAAACGCAGTTCTCGACCAGCAGGTTCTCGGCTGAAAAGACTGACATCCCCTGCCGGTGGTTGCGGTCGCACACGCAGTTGCAAATCGTGATGTTCCTGCCGTTCACCCCGATTCCGTCGCCGCCGGACTCGAGAAGATGCAGCCCGTCGACGAGCACATTGGTGCAGGCGGCGATTCTAAGCGCATACCGCCATTGGCTCTTTTCGTAGGGAGGCTTCTGGTAGTCGCACTTCCACATCCGTAACGCCGACCCCGCGCTGCCGCGAATGACGACATTTGTCACGTTGCGGAGTTCCAGCAGATAGTCACGCTTGCCCCTGAACGCGCCGCGCTTGGCGACAAGCTCCACGCTCGGCTCGAGCACGAGCTCGACATTCGACGGCATCTTCAGCGGCAGCGTATACCACGGCCCCGCCTGCCGGTCAAGCGTGACGCGCCGCGCCCCGCTCGTGAGCGCCGCCCGGATGTACTCAGTTGAATCCGCCGCGTCGTACCCGAAGTCCGACACCTTCACCGCGTCCGCCGCCAGTGCAGCGCCCGCCCCCATCAATCCTGCGATCAGCATTGTCTTTTTCATTCCGGGGTAATTGCGAGCCCCCTCTGCCTGGCTGCCAGTCTTTTCGCAACCAGCCTCGCGAGCGGATCGCACGAATCGATTTAACTCTTTGTTCATTGCCGTTGAACAATTTTGTTGGTCGGCATTATACACTATCCTCATCTCCACCGTCAATGCCGGGGCGGGGGATGGGTGACCAACATGTTCACACGGCCGATTCGTCTCTCGTCCGAGCGTCAGTACTGGAACGAGGGTCCGGGGCGGCTCGATGCGGTTGCGGGGGAATGGTGGGCTATAGTGGATTCGGACCACTGACCTCTTCCATGTCAAGGAAGCGCTCTAACCAACTGAGCTAATAGCCCTTAATGGCGAGAAGTCTATCATTTTGCCGCCTGTGTTGTCAATAGGGCGCGGCGCACCACGCTTATCCCGATTTTTACCGATTTTTACGGGATAATTTACCCCGAAAGTGCGCCATCCCCCTGTAAACATTGACCGAAAAATATTTTCGACGCCGATTTCCGTGATAGCCAGGCCGTCGTGGCGCATAACGGGCACACCCGTCCACGCCCAGCCCCGAAGTCAACTCCGGTGGCCTGCAAAGAAGGCTCCGCTGCCGCTGCGCCCGAA
>JAGCAM010000020.1 GCA_017652705.1 Kiritimatiellia bacterium
CGCCGAACGCGGCTCGCCCGAAGCCGCCGCCGCAGCTTCGCGCGGGCAGCGGCTGCTCCTGATCGCCAACACCGCCACCCCGCTCAACGTCAAACTCGGCTGGTGGTGGCTCGGCAACCTCGTCGGCGCCGCTTTCGCCGACGCACCCGCCTTCAAGTACCTGCCGCACTCCGGCGAACTCGACGGATTGTTCTTCCGGGTTTTCCGCACCGGCGACAAAATGCCGCTCAAGGGCGTCGGCGAGCGCGATCTGCTCTGCGTCTGCGAAGGCGGCGAGGACTGCTTCGGCTACCTGTACCCGGAACGCGGCGGCAGAACGCTCGTGTCCTCCGGCTTCGACGTCTACGCCGATCTGCCGGAGGCGAAAGCGCTTCTCGACGGCATGATCGAGGCCGCGCTCGCAGGAGGCGGCGACCGGTGAAAAGGGTGGCCATCGTCGGGTTCGGGTTCATGGGCAAGACCCACTTCGGCGCCTGGAAGAAGTGCCGCGGCGCGAAGGTGACGGCGATCTGCGACCGCGACCTGTCGCAATTGACCGCGAAGGTAGAGGGCAACATCAAAGGCGCGGCGGACAACTCGCGCGTGCCGGCGTCGGTCAAGGTCTACGACGATTTCGACCGCATGCTCGCCGCGGGCGGTTTCGACATAGTCGACGTCACCCTGCCGACCGCGCTCCATCCGCGCGCCGTCATCGCCGCGCTCGGCGCCGGCTGCCACGTTCTATGCGAAAAGCCCATGGCGCTTAAGCTCGCCGACTGCGACCGCATGCTCGCCGCGGCGAAAAAGGCGAACCGGCGGCTGATGATCGCCCACTGCGTCCGCTTCACCCCGGTCAACGTCTACATCCGCCGTCTGGTGGAAAGCGGCGAATACGGGTCGGTCGTCGCGGCCGACTTCTCCCGCTTCATCGCGCCGCCGAAATGGTCGCCGCGCGGTTCTGGCTGGTTTCTCGACGAGAAGCGCTCCGGCGGGGTGCTTTTCGACGTTCACGTGCACGACGCCGATTTCATCGCCGGGCTGTTCGGCCGACCGCGCGGGGTCTACACCGCCGCGCACCGCGGCCGCGGGGGTTTCCCCGACCACACCACCACGGTTTACTCCTACAAAAACGCGGTCGTGACCTCGGACAGCTCCTTCGCCGCCGCCGCCTCGCTGGTGTGGGACGCCACCGGCCGCGTCTTTTTCGAGAAGGCGACGGTGTATTTCGGGCCGATGTACAAGAGCCCGGTGAAGGTGTATCCGAACGAAGGACGGCCTTTCGTGCCGAAGCTCCCCAAGAAGAGCGGCTACGAGGCGGAGGTCGCGTATTTTCTCGACCTTGTCGAAGGCCGCGTCGACCGGCCGTTCTTCACCGCCGAAGACGCCCGCGGCTCCATCGCGCTGCTGCTCGCCGAACGCCGTTCGTCCGCCCGGAGAAAATGAGGACATCACGCCAATGAAGCCGATGAAAAAAATAGTGGTAATAGGTTCCACCAACACCGACATGGTGATCGCCGGCAACAAGATACCGGTTCCCGGGGAGACCGTCTCCGGCGGGCGGTTCTTCATGAACCCCGGCGGCAAAGGCGCCAACCAGGCAGTCGCCGTCGCCCGTCTCGCGGCGCGGCGCGGCGCCTGCGAGTTCATAGCCAAGGTCGGCGACGATCTTTTCGGGCGGGACACCGCCGTGCGCATGAAAAAGGACGGCGTCGACGCCAGGCTCGTCGTGGACCGCCGCGAACCGTCCGGCACCGCGCTGATTCTCGTCGATCCGAAAGGGCAGAACGTGATCTCCGTCGCGCTCGGCGCGAACGGCGCGCTGACTGGAGAAGACGTCGCCCCCTACCGGAAAGACGTTGAAAGCGCGGCGGTTCTGCTGCTGCAGCTCGAGACGCCGATGCCCACGGTTGTCGCCGCCGCGGAGTGGGCGCGCGCCGCCGGCGTGCCGGTCATTCTCAACCCCGCGCCCGCCGCGAAACTGCCGCGCGCTCTCTACAGCAGTCTCGCCTGGATAACCCCGAACGAGACCGAGGCGGAACTGCTGACAGGCGTGAAGGTGGCCGACGCCGCGGGCGCCGCCGCCGCCGCCGCCAAACTCATCCGCCGCGGCGTCGGCCACGTCATCGTGACCATGGGCGCGAAGGGGGTATACTGTTCCGACACCGGCAGGCTGCACCCGGCCGAGAAGGTGAAGGCCGTCGACTGCGTCGCCGCCGGCGACGTTTTCAACGGCGCGTTCGCCGTGGCCCTCGCCGAGGGGCTGCCCGCCGCCGCCGCGGTCGCTTTCGCCCAGAAGGCGTCGGCGGTTTCCGTCACCCGAAGCGGCGCCCGGGCGTCAATTCCCTTCCGCCGCGAAATAATATAACCTCAATCGGAAAGACGAAAAACCATGTACTTCTGCGACAACTATATTCTGGCCGTGGCCTTCTGCGTGGTCACGATGTTCTGCTGGGGCTCGTGGGGCAACACCCAGAAGCTCGCCGGCAAAACCTGGCGCTACGAACTTTTCTACTGGGACTACGTAATAGGCGTCGTCCTTTTCTCGGTCGTCTCCGGTCTGACCGCCGGCAGTTTCGGCGCCAACCCGGACTGGGGCTTCATCGACAATCTCAAACAGGTTTCTGCCGCCAACTTCGGCAGCGCTTTTCTCGGCGGCGTCGTCTTCAACGCAGCCAACATACTGCTCGCCGCGGCGATTTCCATCGCCGGCATGAGCGTGGCCTTTCCGGTGGGCATCGGCCTCGCCCTCGTGCTCGGCGTGGTCGTCAACTACATCGGGGCGCCCAAGGGCGACCCGGTCACGCTGTTCGCCGGCGTCGCGCTGATCGTGGTCGCCATTCTCTGCAACGCCTTCGCCTACAAGGTCAAAACCTCGCGGATGACCCGGTCGTCGCAGCAGCCCCAGCTCGCCAAAGGCATCTTGCTGAGCGTCGTCTGCGGCGTGCTGATGGCGTTCTTCTACCGCTTCATCGCCCGCACGATGGACATGTCGTTCGTTAAGCCCGCCCCCGACGCCGGCATGATGACGCCGTATTCCGCCTTCTTCGTGTTCTCCCTCGGCATTTTCGCCTCCAACTTCGTATTCAACGCCGTCGCCATGCGCCGCCCCGTGAGCGGCGAACCGATCACCGAACGCGAGTACTTCCGAGGCGGGTTCTCCATTCATCTCGTCGGGGTGCTGGGCGGACTGATCTGGGGGCTCGGCAACGGCATCAACCTCGTCGCCGCCGGCAAGGCGGGGGCGGCCATAAGCTACGGCCTCGGTCAGGGCGCGACGCTCGTCTCCGCCCTCTGGGGCATACTCATCTGGCGGGAATTCAAAGGCGCCCCGCGCCGCGCGGCCGTGCTCAATGCCGCCATGTTCGTGCTGTTCCTGGCCGGGCTCGGGCTGATTATATCCGCCGGCGAGGATGACGACGGCGAAAAGGTGAAGATCATCTTCGACACCGACATGATTACCGACTTCGACGACGTCGGCGCCCTCGCCTGTCTGCACGCCATGGCCGACGCCGGCGAGTGCGAAATTCTCGCCACCGTCAGCAGCACGCGCGGCAACGCCTCCGTCGGCGCGATCGAAGTCATCAACTCCTACTACGGGCGCGGCGATCTGCCGGTCGGCGCCCCTAAAGAAATCGGCATTCTCGGCGCCAGCCCCTGGGCGAAGGAGAAAGTGCACCCCGGCTCGCCCCTCGGCGGCAAAACCGGCGGCGACGGCGGGCACTACAAGTACCGCAAACTCGTCGCCGACTACCCCCAGTGGGTGAAACACGCCGACGCCGACGACGCCCCCGACGCCAACGTGCTCTACCGCCGCGCCCTCGCCGCCGCGCCGGACGGTTCGGTCGTCATCTGCACCACCGGTTTCCTCACCAATCTGCGCCGGCTCCTCGAAACCAAACCCGACGACATCTCGCCGCTCGACGGCAGGGCGCTGGTCGCGAAAAAGGTGAAACGGTGGGTCGCGATGGCGTGCAACTACCCCAACGGCAGGGAGTACAATTCAAAGTGCGACTGGCAGTCGTCGAAAATCGCCATCGACAACTGGCCGACCCCGATCGTGTTCTCGGACTTTCAGTACGGCATGGACGTTTTCGCCGGCCGCGCAATCGCCGAGATGCCGGGGCCGCGCAATCCGGTGAAGGACGTCTTCGCCGGGGCGATCCCCCCGCTGAGCGAAATCAAGGCTGATTCGGGCAAATGGCTGCGCAGCTGTTTCGGCGTCGGCGGCCGCGCCGCCTGGGATGAAACCGCGGTTCTCGCCGCGGTGCGCGGAACGGACGGTTATTTCAACGTCCACCGCGGCGCCTACCGCATGGTCGGAGAGGCCGGCGATGACGAATGGTTGCCCGACGAAGAGAACGGTCCGCACGTCCGCATAACCGAGAAACTTTCCAAAACCGCCGTCGCCCGCATCATCGATTCGCTCATCTGCCGCCCCCCGGCCGCCTCCAGATAAGCCCGCCCAGCGACTCGGAGTTCCAGAGCGCACCCGCCGGCAACACGGAGCGGGAAGTTTTTGGTATAATAACGGAAGTTAAAAAACTGAAAGGACGGAAGAATGAAAACGACTATGGCGGCGGCGGCGTTTATCGCCTGTCTCGCCGCGGCTGCTGAAGAGTACCCGGTGCTGGTCAACTACCCCGGCGACGTCGGCAAACAGGGATGGACGCTTAAAGCCTCCGAGGCGGGCAAGGTGGTTTACATCCCGTTCGAGGGCTACTACGAATCGAAAGGCGGGCGCATCGAAGGCCCAGTGTTCACCTTTGACAAAAAAGAGGGTGAAACCGCTTTCTACCAGCTGACCTACACCTCGAAATCGCGGTCCGACGGCTACTGGTGGTGCGACTTCTTCGACAGGGACGGCAAACTGCTGCCCGACATCAACTCCCGTCTCTACCTCGACAACGACTGGAAGACTTACACGGTGCAGTTTCCGTGCGATCCTCGCGCGGTGAAAGGTCAGCTCGCGTTCGTGTCCTCGAAGGGCTGCACGGTCAAGGACGTGTCGCTGCGGCGGGTGTCGGTGGCAGACGCGGCGAAATGGTGCGACGAGTACTACAAAACGCTGCCCCAGGTGAAGATGGACGTGCCGAACAACCCGTTCCACTATCTGCCGAAGACGCTCGAGGCGCTGCACGCCGGCAGAAAGCTCCGCGTCGTGCTGCTGGGCGATTCAATCGTCAACGACACGTACTGCAGCTGCTTCACGGCGCTGGTGATGAGGGATTTCCCGAACGTCGAATTCATTATTTCGGTGCGCGGCTCGACCGGCGTCTACTACTACCACCAGGCCGAGCATTTCGAGGAATACTGCGGCCGCTACAAGCCCGATCTCGTGATGATCGGCGGCATCTCCAACCACAGCGGCAACTTCATGGATACCCAGAACGAGATGGAGGAGACGATCGACCGCTGCCGGGCGATCGGCGCGGAGGTGGTCGTGATGACCCCGCCGCCGAGTTATGAATGGCGCCGCGACAGCCGGCAGACTTCGTGGGACGAGAACTTCTGCTGCTGGGCGTATTCCAAGTGGATGCGGCGCATGATGTACTGGACCCCGATGTGGCAGGACTACCAGCGCAAGGCCTGCGCCAACAAGCTCGCCGCGCTGTGGGACATGACCACCGGGCCCGCGAACGCGATCGCCTATTCGAGAATGCCGCTGAACTGGTTCAAGCGCGACGGAGCGCACAACGACGACCGCGGCAAGCACCTCATCGGCCGCACGCTCGCGGCGTTCTTCCACCGCGCGAAGTCGCTGCCGGCGAAAAACGCCTTCCGCCCCCCGGCGGTGCCGATTTTCGTGAACGATCCTTTCTTCTCGGTCTGGGCGCGCGGCGAAACGCTGACGTCGGCTGACACCACGAACTGGGAGTGCTGGAAGGAGCACGACCCCGATTTCAACTCGTCGGCCGAGCCGCGCTGGGTCTATTCGCCGGCGCCTTTCGGCGTCAAGGTGCAGATAGGCGACCGCGCTTACCGGCTTTGCGGCCGCGAGCCGCAGTCGATGGCGGCGATGCCGCAGGTTTCGTGCGAAGTGCGCCCGCTTTCGTCGGTCTACCGTTTCGCCGACGACCGCACCGACGTGGAGCTGGTGTTTTCGACGCCTTTTCTCACCGACGACCTCGACGCGTTTTCGCGTCCCGTGTCGTACATCACCCTGAAGGCGGTGCAGCGCGACGGCGTCAAGCGCGCGGTGTCGGTCAGGGTTTCCGCCGGCGGCGAGGTGTGCTCCGACGATTCGCGGGAGCCGGTCGTTTCGGAGGTCCGCACCGGCGAGTGGGGCGCCGCGGTGCGGATGGGCCGCGTCAACCAGCTGCCCTGCACCGTCTGGGCGTCGCGCCCGACGTGGGGGTATCTCTGGATCGCCGCGCCCGCCGGCGGGGCGGCTTCGGCCGATCCCGTGGCGACGCCGGCCGACGAAGCGCGCACTTCGGTCTCGTGGAGCCTCGCCGCCGCCGACCGCTCCGAAACCTCCGCCGCGGTGGCTTACGAGTACGGCGACAAGGCCGGCACTTTTATAGGCGCCGATCTGAAGGGCTGGTGGGCGAGGGACGGCAAATCATTCGAGAGCATGCTGGCCGAGGCGGTGCGGGATTATCCCCGGCTGAGGGCGAAGATGGACGCTTTCGACGCCGCGCTGACCGCCGACCTGAAGAAGATCGGCGGCGGGAAATACGCCGATCTCGCCGCCCTCGCGTACCGGCAGAGCTACGGCGCGTGCAAACTTTTCCGCGGCGTCACGGGCCGGCCTTACCTCTGTTCGAAAGAGAACGGCTCGGGCAGCATGATTTCGACTACCGACGTCCTTTACCCGCAGTTCCCCCTGATGCTGCTGACGTCGCTCGATCTGGCGAAGGCCACGCTGCGCCCGGTGATGGAGTACGCGGCGTCCGGCAAGTGGCCCTACCCCTACGCACCGCACGACCTCGGCATCTACCCGAAGATGGAGGGCCAGCATTACGGCATGCGCAGCCGGGACAAGACCAAGAACCCCGATTCCTTCCGTATGCCCGTGGAGGAGAGCGGCAACATGCTGATCTGCCTCGCGGCGGTGGCGCAGCTCGAGGGCAACGCCGGCTTCGCCGGCGAGTGGTGGCCGGTGGTCACGAAATGGGCCGAGTATCTGGCCAAGTTCGGGTTCGACCCCGCCGACCAGCTCTGCACTGACGATTTCGCGGGACATCTCGCCCACAACGCCAACCTTTCCATCAAGGCGATAATGGGGCTGGCGTCGTATTCAAAACTATCCCGCATGCGCGGCGACGCCGCGACGGCCGACCGCTTCCTGAAACTCGCCGCGGATTCCGTGCCGAAGTGGATCGAGGCGGCGAAGGGCGGGGCCGAAGGCGGCTACCGGCTCGCCTTCGACCGCGAGGGAAGCTGGTCGATGAAATACAATCTCGTGTGGGACCGTCTGCTCGGCTTCAACCTCTTCCCGAAAGACGTGGCGAAGGCAGAGATGAAGACGTACCGCGCGAAAATGAATGCGTTCGGCCTGCCCCTCGACAGCCGTTCCAACTACACCAAGGCCGACTGGATCGTCTGGACGGCGACGCTGACCGGCGACCGCGCCGACTTCGACGCGTTGATCGACCCGCTGTGGGAAAGCGTCGACAAGACGCCCGACCGCGTGCCGATGACCGACTGGTACTGGGCCGACAGCTCCAAGTACAAGGGGTTCAAGGCGCGCAGCGTCGTGGGCGGGTTCTTCCTGCCGGCGATATACGACACGGCGCTCGTTGAAAAGTGGTGCAGCCGCGGCAAAGACAGGTAAACCGGTTTTACAAGGAGGTCCGTAAGTCATGAGAAAAACGTTTTTCACCGTCGCGCTGTGCGCGGTCACGGCGTGGAGCGCGCCGGCGCAGATAAGGTTGAACAGGATATTCGGCGACCACGCGGTGCTGCAGCGGGGCAAGCAGCTCGCGGTGTGGGGCGAAGGCGCGAAGCCTCGGGGCAAGGTGGTGGTGAAGGTCGGCCTTTCCTCGTGCTGCACGCTGGCGAACGACGACGGCACCTTCCTCGCGAGGGTTCCGGCGCAGAAAGAAGGAGGCCCGTACACCCTCGTGGCCGAAGACGTCGGCACCGGGGGCAAGGCGGTTTCAAGCGACGTTTACATCGGCGAAGTGTGGGTCGCCTCGGGGCAGAGCAACATGGGGTTCCGGATGCACTCGGCGGTACCGGCGTTTCCCGAAGGGGAACACCCGCTTATCCGCATGCTGATGGTGCCGCACAAGGCGGTGACCGTCAAGGTGCGCGAAGTCGAGGCCGACTGGCAGGTGGCGACGCCGCAGAACGTCGGCGGTTTCTCGGCGGTCGGCGGGTTCTTCGCCCTCGAACTGCAGAAGCGTCTCGGCTGCGCCGTCGGCGTGTTCGACGCTTCGTGGGGCGGCACGCGCGTAGAGGCCTGGACGTCGCGGGAGGCGCTGTTGAGCGATCCGGTGGCGAGACCCTGGGTTATGGACTACGAACGGTCGCTGTCGAACCTTGATTTCATTGACAAGGCGGCAGCGACGTTGCGGCACAATCACGAGCCCGAAAACCGCGCCCCGCTCGACCCCGGGATCGACCCCAAGGCGGCGGGGTGGGCGGCCGCGGTCGAGCCCGAAAGCGGGGAATGGCGCGACGTGAACATGCCCGCGTCGTTCGAGACGAGTTTCAAGCGGCTGTTCAACGGGGCGGTGTGGTTCCGCCGCACGGTGGAACTGCCGGCGGAATTCGCCGGCCGTGAACTGGAGCTGAGCGTCGGCCGTATTGACAAGCAGGACCGCACGTTTTTCAACGGCGAACAGGTCGGGGCGACCGGCACCGGCCGCGAAGTGAAATACTGGAATCAGCGCCGCGTCTACAAAATTCCGGCGCGGCTCGCCAAAGCGGGCAGGGCGGTGGTCGCGGTCAGGGTGTGGAGCCAGATCCACGCCGGCGCGATGTCGGGGCCGGAAGAAGACATGTACATCGCAGTCGCGGGCGACGCGTCGTCGAAACGCATAGAACTTTGCGACGCCAAGTGGCGCGCGCGGGTCGAGCGTGACATCGGCTTCACCTTCAAATACATTGCGCCCCCGATCTCGCCCGGCAGCCCAAACGCCCCGCACACGCTTTTCGACGGCATGATTTCGCCGCTTCTCGGATGCTCGATCCGCGGGGCGATCTGGTATCAGGGCGAGAGCAACGCCTCGACGGTGAATTTCGCCCAGCACTACGGCGAGCTCATGACGCTGATGATCCGCGACTGGCGCAACCGCTGGGGGCAGGGGGATTTCCCGTTCATCCAGGTCGAACTCGCCAATTTCGGCAACCCGCGGGAGTTTCAGGAAATGTGCCACTGGTCGGAGGTGCGCCAGGGTCAGGTGGCGGCCACGCGCGCCCTGCCGAACTCCGGCATCGCGTCGGCGGTGGACATTGGCGACGCCATGGACATCCACCCCCGCGACAAGAAGACGCTCGGCGCCAGACTGGCGCGGTGGGCGTTCGCGAACGTGTATTCGCTCGAAACGGTCGGCTGCGGCCCGCGCTACCTCTCTTCGGAGGTCGAGGGCGCCGCGATTCGGGTTAGGTTCACCGACTGCGGCTCCGGGCTGGTGGCGAAAGGTTCGCCGGCCGGCGAGGTGAAACCGTGCTACATAGCCGGGCGCGGCGGCGATTTCGTGCCCGCGACCGGCCGCATCGACGGCCAGACGCTCGTCATCTCTTCCCCAAAGGTGAAAAACCCCGTCATGGCTTGCTATGGCTGGGCGGCGAACCCGAAAGGGCTCAATCTCTACAACCGCGAAGGGTTGCCGGCGTCGCCGTTTATGACGGCACCATGACGGCGCCTGGAGCCGAGGGTCGGATTCGAACCGACGCGTCCTTGCGGATCCTGATTACAAATCAGGCGCAGTCAACCACTGTGCCACCCCGGCGTTCAGATGCGTGTAGTATATCATATTTTCGCCGTTTTTGGTATAATACCCGTCTAATTTGGGAAGGGTGGTCGACAGTATGTTCAAGCCAGTGTCAAACAAAGTGGCATTCCCCGCCATGGAGGAGGGGATTCTTGCGTTCTGGAAAGAGAACGCGACGTTCGAGAAGTCGCTCAAGCGCAACGAAGGCGGCGAGCGCTACAAGTTTTACGACGGGCCTCCCTTCGCGACGGGGTTGCCCCATTACGGGCATCTTCTGGCCGGCACGATCAAAGACATAGTGCCGCGATACCAGACGATGCGCGGCAAATACGTCGAGCGCCGTTTCGGGTGGGACACCCACGGTCTGCCCATCGAGGCGCTGGCGCAGGAGGCGCTGGACGTCGCCGGCGCACCGGAGATCAAGAAACTCGGCGTCGACGTCTTCAACGAGAAGTGCCGCTCGATGGTTCTCAAGTACGTCGCCGAATGGCGCTCCACCGTCACCCGCATGGGCCGCTGGGTCGATTTCGACAACGACTACAAAACCATGAACCCCGAGTTCATGGAGACGATCTGGTGGGTCTTCAAACAGCTCTGGAACCAGGGCCGCGTCTACAAGTCCCACCGCATCATGCCGTATTCCTGGAAGCTCTCCACCCCGCTCTCCAATTTCGAAGCCGGCTCCAACTACAAGGACGTGCAGGACCCCACGGTCACCGTTCGGACGAAGCTAATAGATTCTCTGGGCAAACTAGACGATATAGACGGCACAATCTACCTCCTCGTCTGGACCACCACCCCCTGGACGCTCCCCGAGAACCTCGCCATGTGCACCGGCGCCTCGATCGACTACGTCGCCGTGCGCGACCTTGCCGACGACGCGCGGCCGGTTTACATCATGGCCAAGGCGCGGCTCCCGCACATCTTCAAAAAGCATGAGCAGTACGAGACCGTCCGCGAGTTCAAGGGCTCCGAGATGAAAGGCTGGCGCTACGAGCCCATCTTCCCCCACTTCGCCGACAAAGCCGCCGAGGGCGCGTTCACCGTTCTCAACGACGATTACGTGACGACCGACGACGGCGTCGGCATCGTCCACATCGCCCCCGCCTACGGCGAGGACGACTTCCGCGTCTGCAAAGAGGCGGGGATGACCGCCTTCGTCGACCCGCTTGACGACGCCTGCGCCTTCACCGCCGAAATCCCCGAATACCAGGGCCGTTTCTGCAAAGACTGCGACAGGGACATCATCAAGGCGCTCAAGGCTTCCGGCAAACTCGTCCACCAGTCGACCATCGTCCACGCCTATCCGTACTGCGACCGCACCGACACTCCGCTCATCTACCGCGCCATCGACGCGTGGTACGTGCGCGTCGAAGACCTCCACGAGCGCCTCGCCAGAAACAACTCCATGGTGCACTGGACTCCCGACTACGTCGGCGAAAAGCGTTTTGGCAACTGGCTGGAGGACGCCCGCGACTGGAACATCTCCAGAAACCGCTTCTGGGGCAGCTGCATTCCGGTCTGGATCAACGACGACGACCCCGACGACATGATCTGCGTCGGCTCCATCAAGGAACTCGAAGAGCTCTCCGGCGAGAAGGTCACCGACCTCCACAAGCATTTCGTGGACAGGATCGTCATCAAGAAGGGCGGCAAGACCTACCACCGCACCCCCGAGGTGCTGGACTGCTGGTTCGAATCGGGGTCGATGCCCTACGCCCAGCAGCATTATATGGGAGAAGGACATGCCGCCGGAGGGGTTCGGGGAGGCCTCTCCCCGTCTGTCGCCTCCTTCTTCCCCGCCGACTTCATCGCCGAGGGGCTCGACCAGACCCGCGGCTGGTTCTACACGCTGATGGTGCTCGGCACCTGCCTCTTCGACAGATCGCCCTACTTGAACGTCATCGTCAACGGGCTCGTCCTCGCCGAGGACGGCAAGAAGATGTCGAAGCGCCTCAAAAACTACCCCGACCCCGGCAAGATGCTCGACACCTACGGGGCGGACGCGATACGGCTCTACATGATCTACTCGCCCGTCGTGAAGGCGGAATCGCTCAAGTTCTCCGAAAAAGGCGTGAAGCAGCTCATGCGCGACCTGCTCATACCCTGGTGGAACGCCTATTCGTTTTTCGTCACCTACGCGAACGTCGACGGTTTCGACGAGCCGGAGGTTGCGGTGCCGGCGTCGGCGAACGTCCTCGACCGGTGGATCGTCTCCTCGATGGAGACGCTGATCGCTGACGTGACCGCGGCGATGGACGCGTACGACCTGCAGAAGTCGGTGCGCCCGTTCGTCAGGTTCGTCGAAGACCTCACCAACTGGTACATCCGCCGCAGCCGCCGCCGCTTCTGGAAATCCACCAACGACGCCGACAAACTCGACGCCTACCGCACGCTGCGCTACGCGCTGGTGCAGCTTTCGAAAGTGGCGGCGCCGTTCACGCCGTTCATCGCCGAAGAGATCTACCGCAACCTCCGGGGAATGAGCGACCCCGAATCGGTTCACCTCTGCGATTTTCCCGAGGCGAACGCGGCGGTGCGCGACCTTCCGCTCGAGAAGCGCATGGCCGACGTGCAGACGGTCGTGGAGCTCGGGCGGCGTCTGCGGGCAGAGAACGACCTCAAGGTGCGGCAGCCGCTCAGCGCGGTCCGCATCGCTGGCGGCGACGTGAAGGGGCTCGAAGATCTCATCGAAGACGAGCTCAACGTCAAACGGGTTGATCTCATCGCCGACGAGACGGAACTCTGCGAGGTGAGCTACAAGGCCAACTTCAAAACGCTGGGGCCGAAGTGCGGGCCGAAAATGAAGGCGGTGGCCGCGGCGATCGCGGCGCTGGGTTCGCGCGGCGCGGCGCTCCCGGGCGAGATTGAAGGCGTGGCGCTCTCCGAAGGGGACGTTCTCGTCACCCGCATCCCGAAGGCGGGGCTCGTGGTGGCGGCCGAAGGCGCGGTGGTCGTCGGCCTGGAAACCGACCTCACCCCGGCGCTCGTCGCCGAGGGCAACGCCCGCGAGTTCGTGAGCCGCGTGCAGGCCATGCGCAAGGAAGCCGATTTCGAGGTGACCCAGCGCATCACCGTCGAGGTCGAGACAGACGCGGAGATGAAATCTTCCATCGAGGCGCACCTCGACTACGTCAAGAACGAAACGCTCGCCACCGCCCTCACCGTCGTCGACGGTTCCGGCGGCGTCGATCTCAACGGCCACATGACCGCCATAAAGGTCTCCCCCAATGCGTAAACTGCCGTTCACCAAGGGGAAGCTCGAGGAGATCGCGTCGAAATGGCCGACGCCGTTCTACGTCTATGACGCCGCCGCCATACGCGAAAACGCCAGACGCCTGAAAAAGGCGTTCGGCTGGAACCGCGGCTTCCGCGAATATTTCGCCGTCAAGGCGACTCCCAACCCCCATCTGCTGAAAATGCTTTCGCAGTGCGGGTTCGGGGCGGACTGCTCTTCGCTCGCCGAGCTCGTTCTGTCCAAACGCGCGGGCATCACCGGCGAGAACGTGATGTTCACCTCGAACGACACCCCGGCGGAGGAGTTCCGCGAGGCGTGGCGAACGGGGGCGATCGTCAATTTCGACGATGTAACGCACTGGGAGTATTTCCTCGACGCGGTGGCGCAGGGCGGAACCCGCCCCGGCGCGGCGGATTTCGACGGCAGGGTGTTCTGCTGCAGATACAATCCCGGCCCGCTCAAGGGCGGCAACGCCATCATCGGCAGGCCCGAAGAGGCGAAGTACGGCATGCCGCGCGACCAGCTGTTCAGGTGCTACGAGATGATGCGCGACGCCGGGGTGAAGCGGTTCGGCCTGCACACGATGGTCGCCTCCAACGAGCTGGACCCAGAATACATCATCGACACCGCGAAAATGCTTTTCGACATTGCCGCCGACGTTTCGCGGCAGCTGGGGGTGGTGTTCGAGTTCGTCAACATCGGCGGCGGCGTCGGCATACCCTACAAACCGGGCGACCGGCCGATGAACCTCGAATACCTCGGCCGCGGCATCGAAGCCGCCTACCGGGAGTGCGTTCTCGGCCGCGGCATGAAACCCCTGAAGATTTTCATGGAGTGCGGCCGGTGCATAACCGGGCCCTACGGCTATCTCGTCGCCAGAGTACTGCACATCAAGCGCAAGTACCGCCTGTACGCCGGGCTGGACGCGTGCATGGCGAACCTCATGCGGCCCGCGATATACGGCGCCTACCACGAAATCGTCGTGCCGGGCAAGGAGTCGAGCGGCGACACGACCACCTACGACGTCACCGGTTCGCTGTGCGAAAACAACGACAAGTTCGCGGTGCAGCGGGTGCTGCCGCTGCTGGAACGCGGCGATTTCGTCGTCATCTGCGACGCCGGCGCACACGGCCACTCCATGGGCTTTCAGTACAACGGCAAGCTCCGCTCCGCCGAACTGCTTCTCGAAAGCGACGGTTCCGTGCGTGAAATCCGCCGCGCCGAAACTCTAGACGACTACTTCGCCACACTAGATTTCGATGGACTGTGAACTGCTCGCGCCCGCCGGCACTTTCGAAACCGCCCTCGCCGCGTTCGAGGCCGGCTCCGACGCCGTTTACTGCGGTCTGAAGGAATTCTCGGCGCGGGCCTTCGCCGGCAACCTCTCCAGGGCCGAACTGAAAGATCTGCTCAAGTACGCCCACTCCCGCGGGCGGAAGGTTTACGTGACTTTCAACACGGTGGTGGACGACGGCGAGTTCGGCGCCGCGGTGGATATCCTCTCCCGCCTGGCCGAAATGCGGCCGGACGCGCTCATCGTGCAGGATCTCGGTGTCGCGCGCATCTGCCGGAGGCGTTTTCCCGAGCTGCCGCTGCACGCGTCGACGCAGCTTTCAGTCCACAACCTCGAAGGCGTCCTCGCGATGCGCGACGCCGGTTTCTCGCGCGTGGTGCTGGCGAGGGAGCTTTCCTTCGACGAAATCGTCTCGGTCGTCCGCCGCTGCGGCGCGGTCGAAATCGAGTGTTTCATCCACGGGGCGCTGTGCTATTCACTTTCGGGTCTGTGCCTTTTCGGGGCGATGGAGCGCGGCCGGAGCGGCAACCGCGGCAAGTGCCCCTACTGCTGCAGGCTCGCCTATCCCCGCGCGGGCGGCGGCGTGGCCACGGCTTTTTCGATGAAGGACCTGCGGCTCGGGGAGGACGCGAAAAAGCTCGCGGCGGCCGGCGTCGCTTCGCTGAAGATAGAAGGGCGCATGAAAAGCGCTCTTTACGTGGCGAGCGCCGTGAAGTACTACCGCGAGATACTTGACGGCGCCGCGCGCACCGTGGACGAAAGCGATCTCGAAACTGTTTTTTCGCGGCGCACCACTAAGCTCTACCTCGACGGCCCGCGCGGCGGCGACGTGATCGACCCCGCGTCGTCCGGACACGTCGGCGTCGAAATCGGCGCGGTGAAGCGCATCGTCAAAGACCGCGAAGGCCGCGCCTGGCTGTGCTTCCGCACCGCCCGTGCGCTCGAAAGACACGACGGGCTTCAATTCGAGGCGGTGGTCGACGGCCGCCGCGCCGGCCTGGGCGTGGCCGAGATGCGGCGGCCGATGTCGCGCCGCCCCGTGTTCGGCGTCGACGCCGGCGAAGACGTGGAGGTGCTGCTGCCGGAAGACGGCGCGGCCGCCCTCTGGGCGGATATCCTGCGGCCCGGCTCTAAAATCTTCTGCGCCATGTCGAACGCGGTCAAGCGGCGCTTTCCCCGGCCGGCGTTCCGCCCCGGCGATTACGAAGGAGAGACGCCCATCGACGCGACCGTCTCGCTGTCTCCCGGCGCCGTCACCGTGAAATGCGCCGGCCTGCCCCCGGTTACGGCCACGGCCCGTCTCGAACCGGCCAGAAACCCCGAAAAGACCGAAGCCGCGGGGCGCGCGGCGTTTTCAAAACTGGGCGGCACCGACTACCGCGCCGGCAAGCTTGCGGTCGAAGATCCGAACGGTCTCTTCGCGCCGTTGAGCGTTCTCAACGACCTCCGGCGGAAACTGGTCGCCAAGCTGGACGAATCGCGCGAGGCCACCCGCCGCGAAAGGGCCGGGGCCGCCGCCGCCGAGGCCGCCGTACCA
>JAGCAM010000021.1 GCA_017652705.1 Kiritimatiellia bacterium
CATCGCGATGTAGTCGTCGTAGAATGCCGTTTTGGCGCCCCAGAAAAGGCGTATCTGGTCGTCGGGGTGGTTTTTCGGACCGAACGCCGACGCCGAAAGCGCCGCACCCAGCACCGCGGCCAAAGTCAGAAATCGCATCTCATCGCCTCCAACCGCACCCCCTTGTGAATGCCGCCGCCGTTGGCCGTGTCGTTAACCCGCACCACCACGACGTTCGTCACCCCCCAGCGTATCTCCTTCGCCACGTCGAACCGGAAAGGCTTGTTCCAGCCGGCCACACCTTCCGTATGCTGCCCGATGTATTCCCCGTTGAGCCACACCCAGGCTTCTTCGTCCACCCCGTCGAAGCACAGCTCGAACACGTTCGCGCCCTCCGGTTTCTCCGGCACCGCCCATTCCAGCCGGTACCAGCCGATGCCGTTGAAATTACGGCCCACGCCGGGGCAGTCTTCCCAGAACGATCCGATTTTCACCGTCGGCCACGATTTCCGGGGCTTGACCTCCGGCTTCTGGTAGCCGGGCTTGATGTGACCTTCCGCGGTGAGATCGTGCTTGAACCGCCAACCGTCGGTCGGCAGCGGTATCGACTTCACCAGCGCCACCGCATGGTCGTTCACCGGGTTGAGCGACACGGGCACGTTGTCGCGGCGGAACGGGAACCCCCTCGCCAGCGAACACGCCAGACGCACCGATTCATCTTCGGTCGCTTCGGCAAGCCGCCCCAGGAATTTCATCCGCCGCTCCTCCGGCATCTGCCGCGAAAGCTCGGCCATCAGCACCCCCACCGGACGCGAGCCGTCGTTCACGTGCGTCTCCATCCAGCCGAAGGCGCTTTCACGGTCGTCGGCGAAAAGATTCCAGAGCGCGAAGCGGCGGACTACGGCGTCGTCTGATGTCAACGCCCGCTTGATCGCTTCCTTCCGCGTCGCCGGCCCGGCGATCGCGCGGCGGATTTCCGCGCGCGCAGCCCTTGCCGCGCCGGACGATGCGGCGGCCGGGACATCCGCCGGCACGGCTGCGACCGCCGGAAGGCAAACGGCGGCGACCGCCGCTTTCACGGCGGCGAACCGCCTTCCGAATTTCAACTTGGCCATTGGTCCAATCTCCTTTGCTGTTCTGTCCTTTGCTGATCTGATAAAAAACGTCTCCGCGCGCGTTCAGGCAGCCGCCGCGCCTCACTTGCCTTTCCCGGCGATCTTGAAACACCACGCCCATTCGCAGGGCATCTCGTCGGGTCGGAGCCGTGGCGCTTCAAAACGCACTCCGTCCGCAGTCTCGCTCCACTCCACTTTCGCCGGAACGCCCACCATCGCCACCGACTCGACGCCGCCGACGCCGCGCACTTCGACCGGACCCTTCGGCCATGCGGTCGCTATCGCGTAAACATCCCCGCCCTTCGTCGTGAAAAACACCCCCTTCTCCCTGCAGACGTCCGGCGGCGGCGACCCCCGCCACGCCCGGGTGCCGTAAATCGCCTCTCCGTTGACCTTCAGCCAGCGGCCGAGCTGCAGCAGGCGCTCCTCCTGAATCGGAGGTATGAAACCGTGCCGGTCAGGACCGACGTTGATAAGAAGATTTCCCCCGCCGCCGACGATGCGCACGAAAAGGTGGACCAGCGCCTCCGCGGTGATGTAGTCGTCCGCCCGTTCGTACCGGTTGTAGCCGAAGCTGCGCCCCAGCCCGCGGCACTCCTCCCACGGGTGCAGGTCCGAAACTTTCGCCATCGCGCCGATGCCGTCGGACGACCCCGCGCCGCGGCCGTACTCGGTCGTGTAATAGCCGCCGTGGCTGCCGCGCGTTCGCTTCATCTCCGACGTCGGCACGCCATCGGCGTAAATGCGCCCCCAGCGGTCGTTCACCGCCACGTAGTCCTTGACCGGCGATTCGTTGAACAGCCATGCGAGAAACTCCCTGCTGCGCAGCTCGCGGTCGGAGTTGCGCCACTCGCCGTCCGGCCAGATGACGTCGGGTTCGTATGCCTCGGTCAGCTCATGCAGCTGCACGAGATTGACATCGCGCACGAAACGCGTGACGTCCACCTTCTTCCTGTCGCCGGGCGCGTAGTCGTAAAGCGGGTTCTCGTATTCGATCAGCGAATAGTAGAAGCCGCGCCGCAGCCCCTCCGCGCGCATCGCGTCAGCGAACTCGCGGCAGAGATCGCGCTTCGGCCCGGTCTTCACGGCGTCCCGCCCCCGCGACGCCCGGCTCGGCCACAGGCAGAACCCGTCATGGTGTTTCGCGGTCAGCACGACATACCCCGCCCCCGCCCGGCGGAAAAGCCGCGCCCACGCCCGCGCGTCGAACGCGTCCGCCGTGAAATCCTCCGCAAACGAATCGTACGTGCGGTTCCCGTACAGCCGGCGGTGGTGCGCCGAAAACACCGGTTCGCCGTCGATGATGCGGTGCTGGTAGTGCTCCGAATAGAAACCGGCCTCCCCCTGCTTCGTCGTCGGAGCGAACGCCGGCACCGAATATATCCCCCAGTGGATGAACACGCCCAGCTTGGCGTCGCGCCACCAGTCCGGCGTCGGCCGCCTGTCCAGCGATTCCCAGTTCGCCTCGTATTCCCCGGCGTTCAGTGAAACGCTGGCCAGCAAAACGGTGATGAGTGCGGCGGTTTTATTCATTTCGCAGTCCTTGCTGTTTGTCCGCTGGCGAGATTGAACACTTCGGCGTCCGCCAGCGGGCGCTTGAAGTCGTGTTTCCAGATTCCGTCTTTCACGACGCCGGTGCGCGGCGTCTTCGCCCCCGGCACCGAAACCCGTATCGGTATCATCACG
>JAGCAM010000022.1 GCA_017652705.1 Kiritimatiellia bacterium
GCCAAGCCTGCGGCTCCCGCGGCGAAACCGGCTGAAGCTAAAAAATAATTCTCTCGAGAAAGATAGTCGCTGCCGCATCATTGTTCGGGTGCCTGTCGGGTTTCGGGACGTACACGAAAGTGTCGGTCGGCATCGGCGGGTTGCCGTCTGGCAAGACGTTTATAGCCGACGTCCTCACTTCGCGGGTGTACGAGCGAACGCCGCGTTCCGGCGCCGGCGAGGAGCTTAAAGTTCGGCACGTTCTCCATCAAAGCCGAGCGCAGATTCAACGAGTACAACGATTGGTACCACTTCATGGTGCGGCCGCCGATACCGTTGGCCTGCGGCTGGAATATGATATAATAACGGGGTGAAGTTGCATCAGATAGAGGGTGCGGCGATTGAAGGGATATGCGCCTGCGTGCCCGCGAACGCCGTCGCCAACGACGCGAAGACGGCGGCTGTGACCGGCATCGTCACGCGCCGCGTCGCCGTGCCCGGCGTGACGGTTGTCGACCTCTGCGTGAAAGCGGCAGAGCGGGTAATGCGCGACACCGGAACTTCCCCCGGCGATTTCGGCGCCGTCATTTTCGTGTCATTCACCCAGCACTGGCGGATGCCGTGCGCGGCTGTGCAGGCGCAGACGCGGCTCGGGCTGCCGCGCGACGTCATCGCCTTTGACGTGACGCTGGCGTGTTCCGGCTGGGGGTACGGTCTCTATCTGGCGGGGCTGCTCGCCGGCCGCACCGGCAAAAAAACGCTGCTGCTCGACGGCGACGTGCAGAGTGAGTTTCTCGACGGCGGCGACGTTTCCACGGCGTCGCTTCTTTCCGACGGCGGCACAGCGACGGTGGTGGGCGCCGCGGGAGAATCCTCCGGCGCGTGGCGGTTCGCGTTCGCCGCGGACGGCGCCGGCGGCGGGGTGCTCAGACTCGAACACGGCGGCAGAATCGAAATGGACGGTTTCGGCGTTTTCAGGTTCGTGGCGGTGGAGGTGGTCGGTCTGCTGAAGGAGTTCGCCGCGGGCGCGGCTCCAGTGGAATGGTTCGTGCCGCACCAGGCGAACGTCTACGTGGTGCGCCAGCTGGCGAAAAGCGTCGGTTTCCCCGAGAAAGCGACCGCGGTCTCCTGCGACCGGCTTGGCAACCTGTCGTCGGCGTCGGTGCCGGCGACGATCGCGTGGTGCGGGGTGCGCGGCAAAGTGAGGTTCGCCGGCTTCGGCGGCGGGCTGTCGATATCGGCCGGCGACATCGACGTGGGCGCGGACCGTCCGCTGTCGGTGGTGGAGACTTGACGGGGGGCGATCCGGGTTACAAGGTCATGGGCGCCGAACTTACACCGATGATGAGACAGTACCTCGCGATCAAGCGCGAGGTGCCGCCGGGGGCGATCGTGATGTTCCGGCTCGGCGACTTCTACGAGATGTTCGGCGAAGACGCCATCATCGCCTCGCCCATTCTCGGCGCCACTCTCACCCACCGGGGCGACCAGCCGATGTGCGGCGTGCCCTACCACGCGCTGAACTCCTATCTCGCGAAGCTCATCCGCGCCGGCAAAACCGCCGCGCTCTGCGACCAGATGGAAGATCCGAAAACCGCGAAGGGGCTCGTCCGGCGCGAAGTGACGCGCATCGTCACCCCGGGCACGGTCACCGAAGACGGCCTGCTCGACGAGACGGCGAACAACTACGTGGCGGCGGTGTCCGGCCTGGGTCTCGCCCTGATGGATCTGTCAACCGGGGAGTTCTTCGTCGAGCGGTTCGCCGACGCCGCCCGGCTTTCGGAGGCGCTGGAGCGCTACCGTCCGGCGGAGATGCTTGAGCCGGACGACGACAACCGCTGGACTTTTTCCCCGGACGCCGCCTTCGACTGCCTGACGCGGCATTTCAAGGTGCTTTCCCTCGACGGGTTCGGGTTGAACGGCGCGACGGATCTCGTTTGTGCGGCCGGTGCGCTGCTTTACTACGTGGGCACGACGCTGCGCCATTCGCTCGAACACGTGCGCAGAGTGAGCGTGCGCGAAGCGGGTGACAGCATGGTGATCGACGCCGCCTCGATCCGCCATCTGCAGCTGCTGCCCGGCGGCGACGTGACGAAGGAGGCGTCGCTGCTCGGAGTGCTGGACGTGACCAAGACCCCGATGGGGTCGCGCACGATGCGCAACTGGATAGCGCGTCCGTGCGCGAGGTCGGCCGACATCAACGCCCGGCTCGACGCCGTGCAGTCGTTCGTCGAAGACCGCGCCGCGCTTTCGGGGCTGCGCGCGCTGCTCGCCGGGGTTCGCGATCTGGAGAGGCTGATCGCGAAGGTGGACTCCGGCCGGGCCTCTCCCCGCGATCTGAAGGGGCTCGCCGCCTCGCTTGCGCCGGTGCCGCAGATCGCCGCCGGGGTGCGCGGCGTGAAACGCGCGGACGGCTCCGCCGCCGCGGAACTAATCCGCTGCGCCGCGTCGCTCTCGCCGCAGGACGATATCGTCGCTCTGATCGGCCGCGGCATCGCCGAAGATCCGCCCGTGATGCTTTCCGACGGCGGGTTCATAGCGTCCGGCTACGACGCCGAACTGGACGAACTGCGCGGGATAGCGGCGGACGGCCGCCGCTGGCTCGCGGAATTCCAGACGCGCGAACAGCAGCGCACCGGCATTTCGAAACTCAAGGTCAAGCACGTCTCCACCTTCGGGTTCGTGATTGAAATACCCAAAGGTTCGGTGGCGATGGCGCCGGCGGAATACGAGCGCCGCCAGACCCTCACCACCGGCGAGCGGTACATAACGCCGGAGCTGCGGGAATACGAGCGCAAGATCACCGGCGCGAGGGAAAAGGCGATCGCCATAGAGCAGCGCATCTACCGCGGGATTCTCGCGTCGATAGCGGAGAAGACGGTGGAGATACAGGAAACCTCCCTCGCGCTCGGACGTCTGGACGCGACGCTCGCGCTCGCCGACCGCGCTCTCGCCGCCGGCTACGTGCGCCCCGGGGTGGACGACAGCGACGTGCTGGAGATAACCGACGGCCGCCACCCGATAATCGAACAGCTGCCCGACGCCGAACCGTTCGTGCCCAATTCGACGTTTCTTAACACCACCACCGATCAGATCATGCTCATCACCGGGCCCAACATGGCGGGAAAATCAACCTACATCCGCCAGGTGGCGACGATCGCGGTCATGGCGCACATGGGTTCTTTCGTGCCGGCGGCGTCGATGCGAACCGGTGTGATCGACCGCGTGTTCACCCGAATCGGCGCCGGCGACGATCTGGCCCGCGGACGTTCCACTTTCCTCGTCGAAATGCAGGAAACCGCGAACATCCTCAACAACGCCACGCCCAGGTCGCTGATAGTGCTCGATGAAATCGGCCGCGGAACCTCCACGTTCGACGGCATTTCCATCGCCTGGTCGGTCGCCGAATATCTGCACGGCAAACCTCAGGCGAAGGCGAAGACGCTCTTCGCCACCCATTACCACGAACTGACGGATCTGGCGGACAGTTTCGCCGGCGTGAAGAACTACACGGTGAAGGTGAAGGAGGCCGGCGGCCGCATCGTGTTTCTGCGTCGCATCGCGCCGGGGACCGCCGAGAAGAGCTTCGGCATACACGTCGGCGCGATGGCGGGTCTGCCGCAGGAGGTGGTGGACCGCGCCGCCCAGATACTCGCCAACCTCGAGGCCAACGAACTTGACGTCAACTCCCGCAGGACGGTGCGCAAACCGCGCCGCCGGCTTTCGGAAATACCCGGACAGATGACATTCTTCTGACATGGAAAATTCCCGCATAATCGAAAAAGTCGCCGGTGACGCCGGCGTCGCCCCGGGGCAGGCCGCCGCGGTGGCGAGGCTGCTCGCCGAGGGCGGCACCGTGCCGTTCATCGCGCGCTACCGCAAAGAGGCGCACGGCAACCTCGACGAAGTGCAGATCGGAAAAATCCGCGACCGTCTCGGCTACTACGACGAACTCGAAGAGCGCAAGGCCGCCATTCTCAAGTCGATCGACGAACAAGGCAAACTGACCGGTGAACTGCGCGGCAGAATCGCCGACTGCTGGCAGAAAAGCGCGCTTGAAGACCTTTACCAGCCCTACAAGCCCAAACGCCGCACCCGTGCGCAGGTGGCGAAGGAGAAGGGCTTCGGACCGCTCGCCGACGCAATCTGGAACGGCGGGCCGTTCACCGGCGGCGAAGAGGACCTGCAGTACGCGCGCGACATAATCGCCGAGCGCATCGCCGACCTCGCCGATGTGCGGGGTGCGGTGCGCAACGCCTTCGCCGCGCGGGCGAAGGTCAAAAGCGAGGCGGTCTCGCCGAAACCGGCGGAGCCGACCAAGTTCGAACAGTATTACGACTACTCCGAACCACTCGCCACCATGCCGAGCCACCGCTATCTCGCCATCCGCCGCGGCCAGAGCGAGAAAGTTCTCTGGGTGCGGCTCGAACTCGATGCCGAACCGGTGGTGGAGCGCATTCTTGAAATAGTCGCGGGGTCGGCCCGGGGCGCTCACAGGGACTCCCCCGCGTTCGGGCAGATTTCCGCCGCCGCCAGAGACGCATACCGGCGGCTGCTGGCCCCGAGCTGCGAAATCGACGTCACCGTGGACAAGAAATCTTCCGCCGACCGCGCGGCGGTCGAGGTGTTCGCCGAAAACCTCCGCCACCTGCTGCTCGCCCCGCCGCTCGGGGAGAAGGCGGTGCTCGCCATCGACCCCGGCATACGCACCGGATGCAAAGTGGCGATGATGGACGCCACCGGCAAATACATCGGCAAGACGGTGATTTTTCCCCAGCAGAAACCGGCCGAGGCGGAGAAGGCGCTCTCGATCATCGTCGTCAAATACAAGGCCGAGGCGATCGCCGTCGGCAACGGCACCGCCGGGCGCGAGACCGAGGCGTTTGTCAGGGCGACGATGAAGAAACTCCACGCGCAGCATCCAGAAGTGAAAATCCCGATCGTGGTCAGCGTGAGCGAGGCGGGGGCGTCGGTTTATTCCGCCTCCGAAATCGCGCGCGCGGAGTTCCCCGATCTCGATCTCACCGTGCGCGGCGCGATTTCCATCGGCAGACGGCTGCAGGATCCGCTCGCCGAACTGGTGAAGATCGACCCCAAGGCGATAGGCGTCGGGCAGTACCAGCACGACGTCCACCAGCCGCTCCTCTGCGGCAAACTCGACGAAGTGGTGGCCTCGTGCGTGAACCGCGTCGGAGTGGAGCTGAACACCGCTTCCGCCCCGCTGCTGGAACGCGTTTCCGGTCTCACGCCGGCGCTCGCGAAGGCGATCGTGGAATGGCGCGACGCCAACGGCAAGTTCGAAAGCCGCGAACAGTTGAATAAGGTCAAAGGCCTGGGACCGAAAGCTTTCGAGCAGTGCGCGGGCTTTCTGCGCATCCACGGGGCGAAAAACCCGCTCGACGCCTCGGCGGTGCACCCCGAGCGCTACGCTCTCGTGGAGAAAATGGCGGCCGACGCTGGGCTCAGCGTCGCTTCGCTCGTGGGCAACCCAGCGGCGGTCGGTAAAATCGACGTGCGCCGGTACATCACCCCCGAAGTCGGCGAACCGACGCTCAAAGACATCATCGCCGAGCTGAACAAACCGGGGCGCGACCCGCGCAAGGCGTTCGAACCCCCTAAATTCCGCGACGACGTCACCAAAATCGACGATGTCATGGAGGGCATGAAACTCGAAGGGGTGGTCACCAACGTCACCGCGTTCGGGGCGTTCGTGGATATCGGCGTGCATCAGGACGGACTGGTTCACGTGTCGGAGCTTTCTGACAATTTCGTAGGCGACCCGGCGAGCGTGGTCAAGGCCGGTGACCGGCTCACGGTGACTGTGGTCGGCGTGGACCGCGCCCGCGGCCGCATCTCGCTCTCGGCGAAATCAAGACCGTCCGCCGGCGGCAACGGAACCGGCGCCCGGGCCTCCTCCGTGCGCGGCGGCGGGCAGAGGCGTCCATCCGAAGGGTTCGTGCACAACCCGTTCGCCGATCTGTAGCGCGGCGGCGGCGCCTTTAACGAAGAGAGTGCAATCCGGTAATCATCCATGAAAGGAACGAAAAAATGGTAAGAAAAGGCATGCGCAGGACAATGGAGCTGCTCTTCGCTGCCGCGGTGTGTCTCGCCGGCTGCGGCAACGAACAGAGTGGTAAAATCATCATTCAGTGCGGGAGCGACACGAAAACCGCCACCGGTTACCGCGATGTCACATGTCAGCAGCAGCGGTTCGCCACGAAGTGTCTCGACTGCTACAAAACGGGATGGGTCGACAACGACGGCATGTACATCTACGTCGGCCGCGGCGACGGCATCCCGTACGTTCTGATCTACAGATTCGCTGGCCGGTCGGCCGACGCCAGAGAGTTCATGGAAGGCCGCATCCTCCCCCACTTGAAGGAAGCATACGGCGACAGGATGGTCGATTTCGGCGAAGTCAAGGAGTATTCATTCGGCGGCAAAAAGCTGCCCGGAGTGCTTTTCTCCTACAAAGTCAACGACAACTCCGTCGTCAAGAATCTGCGTTTGTGCATGAAAGAGGGCGGCGACATCATCTCCTTCAACGCCAAGCACATGAAGGGCGACGCCTATTCCTCCGCCGTGAAGAACGTGCTGGACGCTGCGGTGAAGAATTTCCGGCTGACGGGGGAGCCCCACGCGGCGGCAAAGACGGCGGCGCCCGGGAACCAATCCGCCCGCCGGCCTGAAACCGCCGCGCCGCAGGCCAAAACAGCGGCGAAGAAATCCGGCGGCGGCAAAATCAGCGTCACGCCTTCCGAAGTCAAACGCGTCGTTTACCAGACGTACCGCGATCCGAGCGGGTACTTCTCGATGAAAATTCCCCGGGGTTGGAGGGTGAAGACCGGGCTCAAGCCGGACGGCGCAATCGATCTCATAAGTTACGCGATCACCGTCTATGACCCCAAAAAGCCGGACCGCGAACTTTATTTCAACCTGAACACGGCATCCGGCGTGAAATCGGCGGACGCCCACAACTGGTACGTCAAGGCCTACGGTGCCGGCAGCCCTTTCGCGAAGATGCCGGTCGTGAGCCCGAAGAACACCGCCGGTTTCTTCGCCGCAATGGGCCCGGCGTACGGCTTCAGTCAGTTCGCAGTGCTCGAACGGCTCGGCAAAACGCAGTTCGGCGGCGATGCGATTATCGCAGAATGCACCTCCGCGGCGTCGGGGGCCAGGCTTCAGGGTCTTTTTCACGCCGTCGTGGCCGAGATGAACTACAATGTGTCGAAAAATCCTTTCAAATTGGCCAGCGGCAATCTCGATGTCGGAATACTGACCGAATACGTGGTGCTTTCGGAGATTACGCCCAAGGCGGAGTTCGTCGACTGGCAGCCGGTTCTCGACCGATGCCTTGCGTCGATCGTTTTCACGGAAATGTTCCACAATCAGCGCAGAGATGCGTGGCGGCGGGTGATCGGCACGTCCAACTACATCATGCATACGGCGAACTCCATCAGCGACATGATAATGGACTCCTACAAACGCCGCAACGCGACGTACGACGTGCTTTCACAGAAGCGCAGCGACGCCACACTGGGGTACGAACGCGTTCTGGACACCGAGACCGGCGAATATTACCGGGCGGAAAACGGGTTCAGCGATTGGTACGACGGCACCCGCTACCGCCCGGTAAACGACAACGCGGCGTATTTGAGTCCGGTCAGCGGCGACATCAACTGGAAAAGATGAGCGCCTGCGCCCGTCGCGCTTACCGCAAGGTTGAAATCACTTTGCCGCGCGGATCCATCACGCCGGCGTACTCGGCTTTCTGGGCGGTGAAACTGCTGCCCCTCTGCGTGTATTTGACGCGGACGAGAATCATATAGCGGCGGTACTCGTCGGAACGCATCGCCGGGCTTACCGGCGCGGAATCGAAACCGGCCTTGTTGCTGCCGATCAGCACGCAGTTGTCGCCGAGACCGAACGCCATCAGAATGCCGTCGCCGGTCATAAGTTTCTCGAACGCGGCCTTATTGTCCGCCATAATCTCTTCGTTGACGCGAATCTTACCGTCATAGCCGTAGGTGACGTTCTCGCCGACCGACTTGTAGACGTCGGGGCCGACCGGCGAACGTCCGGCCGTGCCGCCGGGATTGACCACCGCCACGACGCGGCCGGGGTAGTTGGAGACGGCAACCGACGAACACTTGTCCGGATCGCCGATCTCACCCTGCGCCCACGCCCCGTCGTCACCAACCCGGTTCATCGTCCCGTCGGTGCCTTCGTAGAGATAGTGAATGCCGAGATCGTGTTCCAGCACCGACACGTCGCTCGCGGAGAGGAAGTACTGCCCGAGCAGTGTGGCGGAACTGGACGCATAGGGGTTGGAGTTTCCGAACAGCTCCGTCGAGAGACCGACGTTACCGGCCTGATTCGTGTAGAACAGCAGCTGGTCCTTGCTCGCCAGCTGCGAGGTGTCGCCGGGCGATCCGGCGGCGTGGTTGTTCCAGAGCGTGAGGGAGTCGAGCTTGTCGAGGTTGACCCGGTCTTTGTCGGCGTTCGCGGCGATATAGGTCTCCAACCCGTTCGAGACGCGCTCCAGGTTGGCGAGATTCATCTTTTCCTTGGCGTCGCTCTGAAGGCCGCTCAGTTTCTGGATGGCCAGCATGGAGATGATGCCGATAATCGCGATGACCATCAGCAGTTCGACGAGCGTGAAGCCGCTCTTTGACATAATTTTCATTTTTTACTTTCCTTATTTATGCCGCGGATCATCCGAAAACCGGAATGCCCGTACGACAATTGAAACGCCGCAGTCGCTGTAAAGGTTCACAAAAACCGCGGAAAAATTATCGGCATCAACGCCCTCCGGCGAGCGAGAAAATCGCCAGAAAGAACGAAATATAAACGAAACCGACGATTGTCCCGACGATTACGATCAGTAACGGCTCCATCACCATGCCCAGCCGCCGAATTGTCGCTTTAAGCCGCGCCTCATGGAAACCGGCGACATCGGCAAGCGTCTCTCCGAGGGTGCCGGTCGCCTCGGCGACGGACGCCATGCGGGACAGCATCGGCGCGAACTCACGGCGTTGCCGGACTGACATCGAGAAAGTGCCGCCGCGGATGACGTTGTTCCGCGCGTCGGCGATGATATGCCGCACACGGCGGTTGCCGAACAACCCCTCGACTGTTTCCAGCGCCGCCAGAAGCGTAACTCCGGACTCCAGAAGGATCGAAAGTGCCCGCGACAGAACCGCCGTCGATGAAAGACGGGCGATGCCGCCGACCACCGGCAGCCGGAAGATCATCGCGTCCGTCGCTTCACGGACTTCGTTGTTTCTGCGCACCAGCCAAAGCGCAGCCGCGGCGGCCGCGAGCGTTATCGCGATGACGGGGCCGTTCTCCATCGTCCAGTCGGACATGTCGATCAACAGCTGCGTCGTCACCGGGAGAGTCCGCCGCTGCGCTTCGATGAACTCCTTGATCGCCGGGATGACCATGACCATCATGAACCAGACGACTGCGGTCGTGGCCAGCACGACGAGAACCGGATAGAACATGGCGTTCACCACCATCGCCCTGTGTTCGCGCTTGCGCCCGATGTATTCCGCCGCGTTGCGGAGCGCCTGTTCCAGTTCGCCGGTCGATTCTCCGACTTCGGCCAGGGCGACGATATAGCGGTCAAACCGGCGCGAAGCGGCAAGCGCCTCCGAAAGCATTCCGCCGGCGGCGATGCGCCCGGCGATCTGGCGCCAAAGCCGCGCACCCGCCGCGCCGACCGACTGTTCGGCGCACGTTTCCAGCGCCGAGACGAGCGGCAGACCGCCGTGCAGCATTGTTGCCAGCTGGCGGAAGGCGAGTTCTTTTTCGGCAAGTTTCACAGGGCTTTGGCGACCTCCGCATCGGTGGTTGCGCCGTCCGCGACTTTGCGGGCGGCGTCGTCGGCGAGGGTTCTGAAACCGGCGGCGACCGCGGCGGCGCGGATGGTCGCCTCGTTCGCCCCCTCGGCGATGAGCCTCGACAGGTCGCCGTCCGGCCGGAAAAGTTCGAACAGGGCGATGCGCCCGAAATATCCGCGGCCGGCGCAGGAGAGACAGCCGCCGCCGCCGCACCCGCGGCAGACGCGGCGGACGAGCCGCTGGGCGATCGACATTCTCAGCGTGGCGGCTGCGAGGTGGTTTTCAAGCCCCATGTCGCGCAGCCGCGTGACGGCGCCGATCGCGTCGTTGGTGTGCAGCGTCGAGAGCACGAGATGCCCGGTGAGGGCGGCCTTCACCGCCACGTCGAGCGATTCCCCGTCGCGTATTTCGCCGATCATCACCACGTCGGGGTCGTGGCGGAGCAGCGAGCGGAGCGCTTTCGAGAAATTAACCTTGTCCGCCGCGTCGACTTCGCATTGCACGGCGCCCTCGATCTCGTATTCAACGGGGTCTTCAACGGTCAGCACGTTCAGGGCGCGGTCGGCCAGCATGCGGCGGATCGCGGCGTAAAGCGTGGTGGTCTTGCCGGATCCGGTCGGACCGGTCAGCAGAAAAAGCCCGTGCGGGGAAGACAGCACTTCGACGACTGACTTAAGTTGCCCCTCGTCCATGCCGAGCGTCTCCAGCGTCAGGTCTTCGCCGCTCGACGCGAGAAGC
>JAGCAM010000023.1 GCA_017652705.1 Kiritimatiellia bacterium
CGTGGCGGCTGCGCGGCTGCGCATGCCGGTCGCCAGCGGCGACGCCGAAGATTTCATCCGCCGCGGGGCCCGCGAACTGCGCGAGGCGGGTTACGGCGTGGATGGCGCGGACCTGGCGGTGGAAATAACCGCGGGCGCCGAGGTGGAGGCCGACGGCAAAGCGCCGTCGTTCAAGTTGACGGTGCGGGTGGCCGGCGAGCCGGTCACCGCGGAGGAAATAAAATTTCTGCTCGACCAGGGGTCGACGCTCGTGTGTTTCCGCGGGCGCTGGATAGAAGTCGACCGCGGCATCCTCAGGGAGGCGCTGCGCGCGCTTGAACGCGGCGCGGGCAAAAAAGCCGATCCTCTCGGCTTCGCCCTGGGGCTGGGGCACGTCGGCCGGCTGGAAATCTCCATGGTCGAAGTCCGCGGCCGTTTGAAGCGGCTTGTCGGCGAACTGCGGGCCGGCGGGCGGGATGGGGTGGGCGCGGCGGCACCGGAGGGCTTCGCCGGGGAACTGCGGGAATACCAGCGGCGCGGCGTGGACTGGCTCCGCTTTCTGACCGGGCACGGCTTCGGCGCGCTGCTCGCCGACGACATGGGGCTGGGCAAGACGGTGCAGGTCATCGCGTGGGCGCTCGCCTGCTGCCGCGGGCGCAAACTGCTCGTGGTGGCGCCGCTCACGCTGCTCGGCAACTGGAGGCACGAACTCGAGCGGTTTGCGCCGGGGCTGAAAGTATACGTGCACCACGGGGAATTGCGGCAGCTCGGCAGCGGGTTCAAGCTCGCCGTCGGAGGGGCGGACGTGACGCTGACGAGTTACACGCTGCTGGTAAGGGATTACGGCGATTTCTCCGAAATCAAATGGGACGCGATGGCGATCGACGAAGCGCAGGCGGTGAAGAACCCCGACACGCGCGTTTCCGGCGCTGTGCGCGCGCTCACGCCGCCGATGCGCATCGCCGTAACCGGCACGCCGGTGGAGAATTCGCTCGCCGACCTCTGGGCGCTCGAAGAATTTCTCAACCCCGGTCTGCTCGGCGACCGCAGGTCGTTCGCCGAACGTTTCGTGAAGCCGGTGGCGGAGGATGAAAGAAGTTCTGCCGGCCTCCGGCTCAGGCGGGCGCTCGAGCCGTTCATACTGCGCCGGCTCAAGACCGACGTCAGAATCGCCGCAGAACTCGGCGACAAGCGGGAAATACGCGAATACTGCGAACTGACGCCGGAGCAGCGGCTCGAATACGAGAAGGAGCTCGGCGGTTTCCGCGCGGCCGAACACGAGCGCGGCGACGTGTTCGCGCTGCTGACGCGGCTCAAGCTGATCTGCGACGGCGCGGGCAAACTCGAGCGGCTTTTCGAACTGGTTGAAACGATTTTCGCGAACGGCGAGTCGGCGCTCGTCTTCACGCAGTACGCGAAAGTGGGCGCGTGGCTGCGCGGCGAACTCGGCCGGCGTTTCGGGAGGGAGTTCCCGTTTCTGCACGGTGCGCTGGCGGCGAAGGAACGCGAGGCGCAGATCTCGGTGTTCAAAAAGACACGCGGGCCGGGGCTATTTCTGCTCTCGCTGAAAGCGGGCGGGTTCGGGCTCAACCTCGTCAAGGCGACGCACGTGATACATTTCGACCGCTGGTGGAACCCGGCGGTGGAGAACCAGGCAACCGACCGCGCGCACCGCATCGGCCAGGCCAGGACGGTGTTCGCGCATCTTTTCATCACCGCGGGCACAATAGAAGAGCATGTCGACCGGATGCTGCTGCGCAAGGCGGCGGTGGCGGATTCGGTCATCACCGAGGCGGAATGGCTGGAGGCGGCGGAACTCGATGGGTAAAAAGAGCTATCCTGTGAGGATACCGCTGTACGCCGCGGGCATCCGCGCGCAGGAATCCCGCGCGGGCGGCGGCCGCAGCTGGTGGTCGCGCGAATGGATGCGCCGGCTGGAGGGCATGGGTCTGAAGGGCCGCCTCGGCCGCGGCAGGAATTACGCGGCGTCGGGGCAGGTGCTGTCGATGACGGTGGAGAACGTGCGCGTGACGGCGAAAGTGCAGGGCGCGCGCCGCGAACCGTACGGGGTGACGATGGTCTTCAGGGCGCCGGAGGGGGAGGCGCGTTCTCGCATAACCGGCGCCATACGCGGGGAGCCGATGCTGGCGGCGCGGCTGCTGGCCGACGATCTGCCGCTGGAGGTGGAGGCGGTTTTCCGGGCGGAGGGTTTCGACCTTTTCCCCGGCGGCAAGCTCGGCCCCGGCAGGTACGACATGACCGTCGCGTGCAGCTGTCCCGACTACGCCAACCCGTGCAAGCACGCGGCGGCGGCGCTGCTGATTCTCGGCGAGGAAATCGCGCGGCGTCCGGCGACGCTGCTGGAACTGCGGGGCGTCGCGATGGAGGAACTCTACGATGAAAATTGAAAGCGCGGTGCTGCGGCGGCTCGGGCCTGTGCCGTTCTGGCGCGGCACCGAAAAATGTCTCGACGGACTTCAGCGCATCTACACGCGGGCGGCGGAGGCGGCCGCCGCCGCGCTCGCCGGAAGGCCGGCGCGGGCGGAACCGAGAGGCGGCCGGGCGAACGTCAAAATCACGGGAGGGACAAGGTGAAAATCGTAAAAATCGCGCTGGCCGCCGCCGCCGGCATGGTCGCGGCGTCGGTGCGCTCGGGCGAAGCCAAATGGATCGCCCACCCCGGCGACTACGCGCTCTGGACCGGCAACGAACTGATGCCGCGGCGCATCGAACGCGGGCACGGCTACCCGCCGTCATGGCCGTCGTACATGCACCATCCGGGGGTGCATTTCGCGCGCAGGGTCGACCTCGACCGCCCGGTGAAGATCAGGGTGACCGCGAAAGGCACCTTCATGGTCGACGGTTCAAGGGGCACGCTCTCCATGACCGGTGACGGCGGCGAATGCACGCTGCCGAAGGGCAGTTACTACGTGAAGGTGCTCGTCTTCAACCAGAAGCAACCGCCCGCGCTGAAGATCGAGGGCGACGGGCTCGTGACCGACGGCGAATGGAAGGCGTGCTGGCATCTGACCGACTGGCGGCTGCACGGCGAACCGGTCGACGTGTTCGACGAAGACCCGGCGAAATCGCCGCTCAGAACCGAACCGGCGGCGTTCGCCAAAGTCGAGAAGGACGTCAACGGCGTCTTCGGCGATCTCGGCCGCGAGGATTTCGGCTTTCTCACGCTCACCGGGGTGAGCGGCGAAGGCCGCGCGTGCGTCGTCTACGGCGAGTCGGAGGGCGAAGCCCGCGAGAAGAACCCCGCGCGCCTTGAAACTTGGGAGAGCGTGCCGCTCAAAGCCGGGGACAACCGGCTGCCCGTGTCGCGCGGATTCCGCTTCGTCAGGGTGGAGCCCGACGGCGATCTGAAAATCGGCGGACTTGAATTCGAGCGCGAGTTCTATCCGCTCGCCGAAAACGGCTCTTTCCGCTCGAGCGACGAACGCCTGAACGAAATCTGGCGGGTGTCGAGGCGCACGCTGGGGCTCACCTTCCGCGAGATTCCGGTCGAAGGAGCCAAGCGCGACCGGTGGACGTGGAGCGGCGACGCGATTCAGAGCCATCTCATGAATTACTACGTTTTCGGCGAGCCGAAACCGGTCCGCGACGCGGTCTGGTATCTGCGCGGGCGCGACCCGGTGGTGTCGCACATCAACTTCATCATGGATTACTCCTTCTACTGGTTCATTTCAATTTCGGACTACTACCTCTACACCGGCGACGAGCGTTTTCTGCGCCAGGTGTATCCGCAGATGGTGACGCTGATGGATTTCGTGATATCGCGGCTTGACCGGGACGGGCGGCCGCACGACATGCCCGGCGACTGGATGTTCATCGACTGGGCGCCGAAGCCGCTCGTCAACAACGGCGGGGTTACGAGCTTCGAGACGATACTGCTTTCGCGCGCGATGGAGGCGATCGCGGAGGTCGGCGCCGTCGTCGGAGCGCCGGCCGAAGCCGTCACCGGCTACCGCGCCCGCGCGGCCGCGCTGCGCGGTTGGGTGAAACCGACTTTCTGGAACGACGCGAAAGGCGGTTTGATGCACATCAGGAAAGACGACGGAACGTTCGATCCGCAGTTCACGCGTTACCCGAACATTTTCGGGCTGCTGTACGGGTATTTCACCCCCGAAGAGACGAAACGGGTGGTTGACGAGGTGCTGCTCAACGACGGGGTGATGAAACTTCAGACGCCGTACATGCGCTTCTACGAGCTGGCGGCGCTGGCGGAGACCGGTCTGCGGCGCAAGGTGCTGGATGAAATCCGCGGGTACTGGGGGGCGATGCTTGACGCGGGCGCCACCGCGTTCTGGGAGCTGTACAATCCCGACGAGAAGGGCGAGGCAAGGTACGCGATGTACGGACGGCCCTACGGCAAGAGCCTTTGCCATGCGTGGGGCGCGTCGCCGGCGTATCTGCTCGGCCGGTATTTTCTCGGGGTGCAGCCGGTGAAGCCGGGCTTCGCGGAGTACACGGTCGCGCCCGACGCCGCGGGTCTGGCGGAGATGGAAGGCGCGGTGCCGACGCCGAGCGGACCGGTGAAGGTCTCGGTGCGGGGCGGCGCGGTGACCGTGACCGGCAACGGCGGCCGCGGAGTGCTGAAATGGAACGGCGGGGAATATCCGATCGCGCCGCGCTCGACAGTGTCGGCCGGCGAGTGAAAAGAAATGTGAAAGGAGCGTGAAATGAGAATAAAGGCAATTGCAACTCTGACGTCCGTTCTGGCGGCAGCGGCGAACGCGGCGGAGTACAAAATCGAAGTGACCGCCGACAGGGCGTCGGCGGTCTACAAAGTCGGCATGACGGCGAAGTTCACCGTCAAAGTCACGGCGGGGGACGGCGCGGCGGCGACCAACGGAGCCGTGGACTGTGTGACTGACAACTTCGGTTCGAAGGTGCTGTCTTCCAACCGGGTCGATCTCGCCGCAGGCAATCCGTTCACCGTCGAAGGCGCGCTGAAGCGCCCCGGTTTTCTTCGGCTTCAGGTGCGCGCCGCCGCCCCCGGCGACAAGATCGCGAACAAAACCCAGTACGCCGGGTCATACATCTGGAGCGTCGCGTTCGATCCCGAAAAAATCGTGCAGCCGAAGAAATGCCCGGACGACTTCGACGCATTCTGGGCGGACGGCGCGGCGAAACTGGCGCGGGAAGTTCCGCTCGATCCCCAGATGGAGAAAGACGCGGCGCGGAGCGGTCAAGACAAGTCGTTCGACTGGTACCACGTGAGTTTTGCGACGTTCGGCGGGCGCGTTTACGGGTGGCTGTCGCTGCCGAAGCGCCGCGCCGCGGGGGTGCGCATGCCGGGCCGGGTTTCGGTGCCCGGCGCGGGGTTCGGCTCCTGGAGCCAGAACGGTTCGTCCTCGGCGGGGGCGGCGTCGCTCACGATGACCGTTTTCCCTTTCCCGCCCGACACCGATCTTGAAAAGAACCGTCCGGCGTACACGGCGATGGATGGCTGTCTGCAGAAAAAGTGGGGTGTCGGCGGGTATTCCCGCGCCGGCATAACGGGCGGGCCCGAAGACGGATATTACTACCCTGTGCTGCTCGGCATCAACCGAGCGGTGGACTGGTTCGCCGACCGGGAATACATCGACCGCAAAGCCCTCACCTATTCCGGCACTTCGCAAGGCGGCGGTTTCGGTCTGTTTCTCATGGGGCTCAACACGAATTTCACGCACGGGTGCGTTTTCGTGCCTGCGCTGACCGGTCATTACGCCCACCTTTACGGCGGTCAGGACGGTTGGCCGCAGTTCATGGACAGCGTTCCGGCGGAGGGCCGCGCCGCGGTGGAACGGAACGCCGCCTATTACGACGGCGTGTATTTCGCCGAACGTGTGCGGTGCCCGATCAGGTTCGCGGTTGGTTTTTCAGATCCGGTGTGCGCGCCGCACGCGGTCTATTCGGCGTACAACGCCTGCGGCAGCGGCGACAAGGGCATCGTGCACGGTCTCGGCATGGGACACGGGGTTTACGGCAGCGTCTACGGCGAACTGGGCGCGTGGGAGAGCGCCGCCCCGCCGCCGGCGCTTAAGCGCGTTTCCATCAGGAGCTCGGCGGACGGTTCCGAACAGCCGGCGTGGTTCTGGGCGCCCGGGGGGTCGGCGAAAAGGCCGCTGCTGGTGGAGCTTCATTCGTGGAGTTTCGGCATCGTCCGCGACGGCAAGCCCAATTCAAGTCTGTTCGGGCGGTGCCGCGAGGCGGGATGGGCGGTGATCTGCCCGAATTTCCGCGGGCCCAACAACACCCCCGCCGCCTGCGGCAGTCCGCTCGCGGTGCAGGACGTGGTGGACGCGGTGGCGTACGCGAAGGCGCACGCGGCGATCGACGACGACCGGGTCTATCTGATCGGGAGTTCCGGCGGCGGGATGATGACGCTGCTCACCGCGGGGCGCCACCCGGAAATCTGGGCCGGGTGCTATGCGGCGTGCCCGATTTCGGATCTGGCGCGGTGGCACGCCGAATCGGCGTCGGCCGGCGGCTGGCGCGACAATTACGCGCGCATGATGGAGAAGTCGTGTGGGGGGACCCCTGCGGAAAAGCCGGACGAATACGCCGTGCGCTCGCCGCTGACGCACCTCGCCGCGGCGCGGCGCGCGGGCACTCCGGTCGACATCTGCGAGGGAATACACGACGGTCACTCCGGTTCGGTGCCGGTCGGACATTCCATCCGCGCCTTCAACATCCTGGCGGACGAAGGCTCGCGCATCTCCGACGCCGATCTGGACTTCTTCGAAAGGAACGAAAAGACGCCCCCGTCGCTCGCCGGGGAGTGGAAGGATCCTTTTTTCGGGCCGAAGATTCGCATTCATTTCCGCCGGGCGTCGGCGAACGTGCGGCTGACGCTTTTTGAAGGCGGGCACGCGGGCAACTACGGCGCCGCGTTCGAGTGGCTTTCAAGACAGCGGCGAGGACGGCGCGCCGACTGGTCGGTTCCGTCCGCGGGCCGCGGTTCGGCGGACGCATCGGCCAGATAGCCGCTCTTTTACAAAGCGCGGTTTTTTGGTATGATTATAGGCCAAAAGCGTCAAGCGAAAAAGGAGAATTCATGTCCGGAATGACAAAACTGTTGTGCGGCTGCGCGGTTGCGACCGTCGCTGCGGCAGCGGCCGGCGCCTTAAAAACCGAGAAGAAAATCGCCCAGGTCCAGGTGGACGTGGACTTCGGCCGCGAAACCGGCCGGGTCAAGCCGCTGCACGGCGTGAACAACGCCCCGCTGCGCATGGGGGAACCCAAAGCCGGCAAGCCCGGTAAGATCTGGGAGTTCGAGGAGGCGGGCATACCCTACATGCGCACCCACGACACCGCCGGCCCCTGGGGCGGCACCCATTTCGTAGACGTGCCGAACATCTTTCCCGACTTCGACGCCGACGAGAACGACCCCGCGAATTACGATTTCACGGTCACGGACGCGTTCCTCATGTCGGTCGTGACCGCGGGCACCGAAATCTACTACCGGCTCGGGGTCACGTTCGAGATGTACCACCGGGTGAAGACCTACACGATAGACCCGCCGAAGGACTACGCGAAATGGGCGAGGATCTGCGAACACATCGTGCGCCACTACAACGAGGGCTGGGCGGACGGTTTTCACTGGAACATCAAATACTGGGAGATATGGAACGAACCGGAGAATCCGCCGATGTGGTCGGGCACGAAGGAGCAGTTCTTCGAGCTTTACCGGGTCGTCGCCAACCACCTCAAGGGGCGTTTCCCCGAAATCAAGGTCGGCGGTTTCGGGGGCTGCGGCTTTTACATCGTCGACGACCCGTCGCTGAGAAACAACAAATACCACCAGTCGATACTCGACTGGTTCGAGACGTTCTGCAAGTTCGTGACCGACGAGAAGACCAAAGCGCCGCTCGATTTCTTCTCCTGGCACGAGTACATCGAAACGACGCCGCACCGCATAGCGGTGCACGCCGATTTCGTCCGCCGGAAGCTGGACGAGGCTGGGCTGAAGCGGACTGAAAGCCACTTCAACGAATGGAACTACGTCGGGCGCGGCTGGACCGACCTCAAGTTCATGATGACGGCGAAGGGGGCGGCGTGCATGAGCGAGACGATGTGCCTGCTGCAGCGCAGCCCGGTGGACATGGCGATGTACTACGACGCGACGCCCACGCGCAAGTACTGCGGGCTGTTCGACATGCACGAGAGCGACCAGCGAACGCCGACGTATTTCGCGTTCAAGCTGTTCAACGAGGTCTACAAGCTGGGCTCCTGCGTGGAGAGTTCTGCATGCGGCGCTGATTTCGGCGTGGTCGCCTCGCGCGGCGCTGACGGCCGCAAGGCGGTGCTGATGGTGAACAACAGCGGCGAACCACGCCGGGTGAAGCTCTCGTTCAAGGGCGCCGAGAAGGAGATCATGGAGCTGCGGCTGCTGGATGAAACGCACAGTTCGGAGGAGGTGTTCATGCGCGGCGCTTTCGAAGAGTTCACGCTTCAGCCGTACATGCTGGCGCTGCTGGAGACGCCCGGCATGTACATGAAGCCCGCCTCCCGCGTCGCCGAAATGATAATGTTCGCCGGCCAGGACGAAGCCGGGTTCGCCGAACGCGCGCGCGGCCGGGAAGTCAAAAGACAAGAAGTGAAAGGACGTTAAGGCAGATGAAAATTCTGATGCTTGCCGCGTATTTCGCGGTGCTGTTGTACATCGGTTTCAAGTGCCGCCGCGGCGCGAATTCGGTTGACGGGTTCGTGCTGGGCGGGCGCTCGGTGGGCGCCTGGCTGACGGCGTTCGCCTACGGGACGAGTTATTTCTCGGCGGTCGTTTTCGTGGGGTACGCCGGGCAGTTCGGCTGGAAGTACGGCATCGCCGCGACGTGGGCGGGCATCGGCAACGCGCTCGTCGGGTCGCTGCTGGCCTGGACGGTGCTCGGCCGCCGCACGCGGCTGCTCACCCAGCATCTCGACGCTTCGACGATGCCGGAGTTCTTCGGCCGGCGGTTCGACTCGCGGGCGCTCAAGCTGGCGGCTTCGGTGATTATCTTCGTGTTTCTGGTGCCGTACACCGCCTCGCTGTACAATGGTCTCTCGCGGCTGTTCGGCATGGCGTTTTCGATCGACTACACGGTGTGCATTGCGCTTATGTCGGTGCTGACGGCGGTGTACGTGATCGCCGGCGGGTATCTCGCGACGGCGATCAACGATTTCATCCAGGGGGTCATCATGCTGTTCGGGCTGGTGGCGGTGATCGCGGCGGTGATCGCGTCGAAGGGCGGGCTGACCGCCGCGCTCGACGGGCTCGCCCGCGTCAACGACGCCTCGGTCGCGACCACGCCCGGCATTTTCGCGTCCTTTCTGGGGCCGGATCCGCTGAACCTGCTTTTCGTGGTCGTGCTCACGTCGCTCGGCACGTGGGGGCTGCCGCAGATGGTGCAGAAGTTCTACGCGATAAAGAACGAGGGCGCCATCCGCAAGGGCACGGTGATATCGACGCTGTTCGCGTTCGTGATCGCCGGCGGGTGCTACTTTCTCGGCGGCTTCGGGCGGCTTTTCGGCGACCGGATCGACGTTGCGAAGGAGGGGTTCGACGCGGTGATACCCGCGATGCTGTCGAATCTCGGGCCGTGGCTGATCGCGCTGACGGTGGTGCTGGTGCTTTCGGCGTCGATGTCGACTCTTTCGTCGCTGGTGATAACTTCAAGCTCGACGCTCACCAGCGACTTTCTCAAGGAGACTTGCGCGAAGAAGATGCCGCCGAACCGGGAGGTGCTGGTCATACGGGCGTTCGTGGTGGTGTTCATCGCGGTTTCGGCGGTGCTGGCGGCGGTGCAGTACAAAAGTTCGGTGACGTTCATCGCGCAGCTGATGGGGATTTCATGGGGGGCGCTCGCGGGCAGTTTCCTCGCCCCGTTCCTGTACGCGCTGTACTGGAAGGGGACGACGCGCGCGTCCTGCTGGGCTTCGTTCGCCTTCGGTTCGGGGCTGATGATCGTGAACATGGCCGCTCGCGGTTCGCTGCCCGCGATTCTGCAGTCGCCGATCAACTGCGGCGCGGTCGCCATGCTGGCGGGGTTCGCGATAGTGCCGGCGGTGAGCGCGGTGACCAGGGCGCCCGACCGGCGTTTCACCGACAGGCTTTTCGAATGTTACGAACGGCCGCACCCGGTGGCGGCCAAAACCGCGCTGGGCGACTGACGCCGGCGCTCCGGGAGAGACGGCATGGTGTCGCTGAAATACATGAAAGTGAAGGGCACGTGGCGCGAGGTGGCCGACGCCGCCCGCACCACGATTCGGCTCGACGAAGGGGATAGGGAGCCTTCCCCACGCTGGAAAAAGCGCATCCTTCTCGCCGAACATTCGCCGATAAGGAAACTCTGCTTCAACTGGAAATGGCTGAACCTGCTGTACTGGGTGTCGGTTCACTTCGTGCGCCACAAGTACGGCATAGAACACTTCGTTTCGACGCAGCGCACCGACCGCACCGGCGCCGACCGCACCGGCGCGCGGCAGGACGCGCCGGTCGTCCATGAGTGTTTCGCCAACGCGCAGGCGGTGATGTTCATGTCGCGCCGGCGGCTCTGCGGCCAGGCGAGCGCCGAAACGCGCGCGGCGTGGCGGCTCGTCGTCGGCGAAATCGCCAAGGTCGAGCCGGAGGTCGCCTCCTGCTGCGTGCCGGAGTGCGTCTACCGCGGTTTCTGCCCCGAATTCAAGTGCTGCGGGTTCTTCGGATCCCCGGCGTTCGACAAAATGCTGGCCGCATACCGGGAGGTCAAATGAAACGCGCGGCGTTTTTGCTGCTGCCGGTTCTGGCGGCCGCGGCGCTGAAACTCCGCGGCAACGCGCTGGAAATCGAGGTGACCGATCCATGGCGGAACCGGCTGATAGGCGACGAGCAGGAACCGGCCGACTGCGAATTCGAGAAAGCGCCGTTCCCCGGCGGAGAATGCCTCGTGCGGTATCCGGCATGGTTCGCCGGCGGTATCGCGCGACGTCCTGCGAAAGGGCGCAGATGTTTCACGGCCTGGAATTATTTCCGCCGCGATTCCGCGCCGACGCCTTCCGGACTGCTCCGCGCGCCGGAGTTGAGGTGGCGGGCGAAATGAGCGCCGAGCGTCTGCAGAACATTCTTGCTCACGCCGGCGTCGCGTCGCGGCGCGGCGCCGCCGCGCTGATCGAAAGCGGATCGGTCACGGTGGACGGGCTGGTCGTCCGGGAGCCGGGGGCGCGGATTGACCGCGGCGCAGACATCCGCGTCGCGGGCAAACGGCTGACCGCGCCCGAAAAGCCGCGTACGGTAGTGCTTAACAAACCCGCCGGGGTGCTGTCGACGATGAGCGACAGATTCGGTGGGCGGACGGTGGCGGAACTGGTCAGGACTCCGGAAAGGCTGGTGCCGGCGGGCCGGCTCGACAAGGACAGCGAAGGGCTGCTCATCATGTCCAACGACGGCGCGCTAATCAACGAGTTGACCCACCCCCGGTACAATCACACGAAAACCTATCTGGTGAAAGCGGCCGGGCGGTGGAGCGACGAGAAACTGGCTGTGCTGCGCTCGCCGCTCACGCTTGACGACGGCTATACCATAAGGCCGGTGCCGGTGGAGCTGCTGCGGCTGTGGCCCGACAACACCTGTCTGCTGCGTTTCACGCTGGGCGAGGGGCGCAAGCGCCAGATACGCAGAATGTGCTCGGCGGCGCATCTGACGGTGCTGAATCTGAAGCGGGTGAAAGTGGGCGGTTTCGAACTGCCGGGCGATCTGGCGCCGGGGGAATGGCGCGATTTGACGGAGGCGGAGCTGCATTCGCTCCGAAAGCCGGCGGGCGCGGCCACTTGCGGGATGCGCTGAGGAATTGATATAATACTCCCTAAATGTTCGGATTTCTCAAAAAGAAAAAGGTCGAGCCGGTCGTTTACGAACGGCAGGATCACTGTATTTCCAGAAAGAACATCGATCCGGACGCGCTGAAAGTGCTCTACCGGCTGTCGTCGCTCGGTTACACGGCGTATCTGGTCGGCGGCGGGGTTCGCGATCTGCTGATGGGGCGCACGCCAAAAGATTTCGATGTCGGAACGAGCGCGAAGCCGAGCGAGGTGAAGCGGGCGTTCAGAAACTGTTTCCTCATCGGGCGGCGCTTCCGCCTCGCGCACGTTCGGTTCGGCGACAAAGTTATAGAAACGGCGACGTTCCGGCGCAACTCCCAGACGGTGGGGGAAATTATCGAGCACGCCGCGGAGGGCCCGATGGAAGACAACACCTTCGGCACCCCGCAGACCGATGCTTTCCGGCGGGATTTCACGATCAACGGGCTTTTCTACAACATCAAAGATTTCACGGTCATCGACTGGGTCGGCGGAATGAAAGACATCGAACGGGGGATTATCCGCACGATAGGAGACCCCGGAATACGTTTTCAGGAAGATCCGGTACGCATGATGCGGGCGATTAAGTTCTCGTCCCGGCTCGGTTTTTCAATCGAGAAAAAAACCGCCGCGGCCATGCGCAAATGGCACCGGAGCATCCTTTCGGCGTCGGTTCCCCGCGTTTGCGAAGAGGTGTTCCGACTGTTCCCCTACGGCCGCAGCGCGGAGGCCTTCCGGCAGATGTACGTCTGCGGCATGCTCAGCGACCTGATTCCCGAACTCGGCCGTTTTCTGGACGGCGACGGCGGCGAGAAGTCTTCGACGTTCAAGTACCTCGCGATGCTCGACAAATACGAGGTCATGATGGCCGGCAAAGGACTGGAACCTACGAACGCCATCCGCGCGGCGGTGCTGATGACCGGCATGTTCCGCAGGGAGAACAAGAACGGCGCCGGCCGTAAAATAATGCAGTACATGCTGAGCGCGCTGAAAATACCGAAGGCGGTCTATTTCACCGCGGTGCTGCTGATGGAATCCATGAACCGGCTTGCGGAACCTCCCAGAAAGGGCAAGCAGCGCTTCATCTACAACCGTGATTTTCTTGATGCTCTCGACTACAACCGCATAGTTCTCAAGGCGGAGAAGCGCAGCGAGAAAACCCTTGATGAATGGGCGGATCTTTACGATACGAAGAGAAAGGAAAACAAAGAATGAACCTCAAGAACAATCCGGAACTTATCCCGCTGATCGAATGGTGGGAAAAAGACGGCAGGCAGACCGTGATTTGGCTGGTGGTCGCGGCCGTCGCCGTCGGCGGCTGGTACGGGTGGAAGCATCACCGCGCGGCGGTCAGGAACGCGGCGTCGGATTCGCTGGTGAACACGTACACGACCGCGGAGGTCGAGGAGGCGGTGAGCAAGTTTTCCGGCTCGGCCATCGCCGGTTCCCTCAAGATACGGCTCGCAAAGCATTATTTCGACGACGGCCGTTTCAAAGAAGCGCTTGACCAGTACGAAGCGCTGATCGGCAAGGCGCCCGAGGGTTTCTCCGACATACCGGTGGTCGGCAAAGCGCAGTGTCTGGAGGCGCTTGGCCGGTTTGACGAGGCGGTGAAGGCGTTTGACGAGTTCACCGAAGCGAGCCCCAAACACTATCTTACGCTGACCACCCAGCTCGGAGCGGCGCGGTGCTGTGCGCAGCTCGGCGACAAGAAGAAGGCGCTCGCCCGCATCGAGACGCTCAAAACCGTTTACAAAGACGACGACATCGCCAAGGCCAGGGTGGAGGCGACCGAAACGCTGATCAAGAGATACGAAAAGCCGGCGGCCAAACCTGCGGCACCTGCGGCTAAACCTGCTGCGCCTGCGGCACCCGCGGCCAAGCCTGC
>JAGCAM010000024.1 GCA_017652705.1 Kiritimatiellia bacterium
CCCAGTCCGCCGCCGCCGCGCCGTCGCAATCGAGATTGGCGAGCACCAGCAACGGCGCGCCGCGGCGCACGCCGCAGGGCCGGCGCACCACCGCGAGCGTGTTGCCCCCGCCGCGGGTGACGAGTTCCAAATGCGTCGCCCCGGAGAACGACGGGTGGGTGCCGAGCAGCCGGTTCAACCCGGCGATGAGCCCCGTCATGTTAACCTCGGAGCCCCAGTTGAGATCGTTCTTGCCGTGCACGTCGATTTTTTCGCGGCAGTACCACTCGACCCCGTTGGCGATGCCCCACGCCCCCTGCCACGACAGCAGCGCCGCCAGCTGCACCCGCAGCCGCGCGTAAGTCTCCCCCAGCGCCGCCAGCCGGTCGTTGTCGTGGGTCTCCGCGAAATGCACGAGCGTGCCGTATTTCTCCGCCCGCGCGATCGCCCCCGGCAGATACCACTCGAACTGACCCCGGTCGTAGGTCTGGAATATCTCCGAATACGCCCAGTCGAGGTTGGCCTCCGCCAGCAGCCGGTCGGTAGTCTCCAGCTTGCCGCCGAGGCCCTCGAGCATGAAAATCGTGTCCGGATACTCCTCGCGCACTCTGGCGACGATGTACTGCCAGGTGTCCGCCGGTATCATGTACCCGGCGTCGCAGCGGAAGCCGTCCACCCCGATGCGGCACCAGAAGAGAAACACCTCCGCCATGTACGTGCGGAGTTCGGGCTTGGAGTAGTCGAGCTCCACGAGATCCGCCCAGACCACCCCCCACGCGCCCGGCGAGACGAACCGCCCGTCGCCGTCGCGGCGGAACCAGTCCGGATGATGCGTCTGCAGCGTGGACGCCCACCCCGTGTGGTTGGCCGGCAGATCGATGAACATCAGCCCGCGCCGCGCGTGCACCGCGCCGACGAGTTCCTTGAACTGGTCGAGCGGCGTCGCCGCGGCGTCGAACTCCGCCATCGCGGGATCGACCGTCAGAAAATCGGTCGCCGCGAACGGGCAGCCGTATTCGCCCATCACCGCGTATGTCGTCGGCACCGGAAACGGCGGCAGCGTCTGGATTATGCGGAAGCCCATCTCGTCCATCACCACCGGCAGCCGGCGGATGATTTCGCGGAACGACCCGAACTGCCGCGGGAACACGCAGTAGATCGAGTTGGCGCGGCGCGTTTCGGCGCTCTCGACTTTGACGTGCATGTTGCGGCCTTCAGGCCATTCCGGAACGTTCGACCCTTCGGGGAAAAAGCACGCCTTGCCCGAAAAGACGCCGACTTCGTTGAGCAGTATGTCGGCGCTGAACAGCCCGGGCTCGACTTCGGCGAGAGGTATGTCGGTCCACGCGCGGGCGAGCGGGGTGACGCCTTTTTCGGTTTCGTCGATTATTTCGCGCCGGCGCACAGCCGCGCGGCCGAGGTTGGTGCGCAACGCCGCGCGGCCTTTGCGCGGAGCGTCGAGGCGCAGCGTGACCGTCAGCACGTCGCCGCGCCACCTGAGCAGAAAATCGTCGGTGTTCGGAGTTTGCTTCAAGGCTTTCCTGAAATTTGGGGGTTCATGGAATGTCGGGTAAATTCTTCAGCCGAGCGACCAGAGCTTGCGCAAATGGGCGATCCCCGCGACGAGATCGCGCTCTCTGACGGTGGCGGCCGGCTCGAAAACGACGTGGCGGGCGTTCTCGGCCATCGTCTTCAGCGTCGCGAAATCCACGCGGCCCGCTCCGGGCGGCAGATGGTCGTCGCCGCCGCGCGAATCGCTGATGTGCATGCCGACCGGCTGCAGCGGCGGAACCGGCAGACCAGCCTCCGCCGGCCAGCGGTTCACCCGTCGCACGAAGTCGTGGCCGGTGTCGAACCACGGCTTCACCCAGTCGCCCGCGACGTCTTTCATCTCCCACTCCGCCGGAAACCCCTCGAGGTACGGCAGGTTTTCAAGACCGAGCGTGACTTTGTTTTTCTCAAGTTCCGGCGCGAGCGCGTCGAGCTCGCGTTTGAGCACGTCGATCATGCGCCGGCCGCGCTTCACGCGGCGCTTCAGATCCCACCGGCGGATGAACCCGCGGCACATCACCCGCCCCGCGTGCAGCACCACCGCGTCCGCGCCGACCGACGCCGCGAATTCGAGGTTCTTCTTCACGTGCGCCCGCGCAAGGCGGCGCCCGCCTTCGTCTTTCGACGCGAGCAGATACAGCTCCGGATAGCCCTGCGGCGCGCTCATCGGCACCGGGCAGAACGCGTGGATGCTGCCCACCGGCATCCGGTCGCGCATCGCGGCGATTTCAGCCGCCTGTTCGGCGGTGGTGTGAAAACCGAGTTCCAGTTCCTCGAAGCCGAGTTCCATCGCCTTTTCGGAGATCGCGCGGCCGGATGTTATCCGGCGGTTGCACCAGTTGGTTGAAAGCGAGAATTTCACGGGGTGGTTATCCTGTCGAGCATGTACGCGAGCACAGCTTCTTCGCCGATGGAGCGCTGCGACTGGCGGTAGGCGTCCTCCACCGCGGCGACGTTGGCGAACGCGAGGTACCGCGGCAGCGCGCCGCCCAGCATCGTTTCGCGCACGAAGCTCATCAGCGTACGGTAGAAGCGCTTGCGCACGAGCGGGGCGTCGGCGCCGTCCGCCGCCGCCTTGAGTTCGGCGAATTTCGCCGCGAGCCGCTCCGGGTCTTTCGCCTCGAAAGCAGCCGCGGCTTCGGCGAGATCATCCCCCTCGAGCAGCCCCGCCGACATCGGCAGGTCGATGCGCTGCGTGCGCGAAACGATCGTCGGCAGGATGCCGTCGGGCTGGTCGGAGAGCAGCAGGTACATCGTCATCGGCGTCGGCTCTTCGAGCGACTTCAGAAAGGCGTTGGCCGACGGCGCCTCCATGCGGTCGGCGCCGACGACCACCCCCGCCTTCCATCCGCCGGAAAACGACGCGAGCGACATCGGCGCGATCATCCGTTCGCGCATGTCGTCGACTTTGATGATGCGTTTCGCGCCGCCGGGTTCGAGCACCGCGATGTCGGGGTGGCACCTCGAGCGCGCCTGCTGAGCCTCCGCGGGGAAAAGCTTTTCGAGTATTCGCCCGGCGAGTTCGTCGCACGAGCCGCGCAGGTCGCCGACGATGAGATACCCGTGGGCGGCGCGGCCGGAGTCGATCGCCCGCGATATCAGAGAAAACGCTTCATCGACTTCCATATTTCGTCCCTCACTTCTTCGACGGTGCGGTCGGCGTTCACAATGACGAAACGCCGCGGCTCGAGCGCCGCGAGTTCGTCGAACCCGCGGTTCAGCCTGGCGTGGAAACTTTCGCCGGCGAGTTCGATGCGGTCGGCGGCGGAACCGGTGGCGGCTTCGCGGCGGCGCATACGCGCTGCGGCGGTGCCGGGCGCGACTTTCAGCAGTATCGTCAGATCCGGCGACACCCCTTCGCGGGCGAACGCGTCGGCCGTGCGCAGAAAACCGAGCGGCAGCCCCCTGCCGTAGCCCTGGTAGGCGAGCGTCGAATCGCTGAACCGGTCTGAAACCACCCACCTGCCGGCAGCGAGCGCCGGGCGTATCACGCTCTTCACGAGCTGGGCGCGGGCGGCGAGAAAAAGCAGCAGCTCGGCGCGGTCGCACGGCGGATCGGACGACTGGTCCTTGATGAGATGCCGTATCTCCTCCGCGAGCCAGGTCCCCCCCGGTTCGTGGGTGAGCGTCACGGCGACGCCCGCCTTTTCGAGCGCCTCCTTCAAAAGTCGGACCTGCGTGGTCTTTCCGCAGCCTTCGCCGCCTTCGAATGTGATGAATCTTCCGTCAGCCATTTTTACTATTATACCAAAAATATCTTCGCCCGCCGCTCCGCGTCGATCCGCCCGGCCGGCCATTGTGCCATGGAGGATGCCGTCGACCGCCAACCGTGCGGCTCCCAGGTTGACACCGGTTTGCCGTATTTGTTAGAATTCTCGCTGTCCGCGGGTCGGGCTTCGCACCGGGGCGGTGCGCGGCGGGAAACTTCCCGCAGACGGACAACAAACGAAAGGAATGCATCAATGAAGTTTTCCGCGATCGCGGCGGCCGCCGCCGCTCCAGCAGCCGAAAACGCCGCGACAACCAACTCCGCCTGCGGCGGTCTCTACGCCAACCTCGCCGAAGAGTTTTCGCAGGGCAGGGACATCTGCAATCAGACTCTCGCCTGGCTGGCCGAAAAAGGCGTGGCCTTCGCCGTCGATCTCGTCGTTTCGGCGGTGATCCTCCTGCTCGGCTGGCTCGCGATCAGAACGATCGTCTCCGTCGTCGGCAAAGCGGTCACGAAAAGCGACCGCCGCAACACCCTTTTCGCCAACTTCATCCGCAACGTGACTTCGAAAATCTGCTGGTGCGTGCTCATCGTCGTCGTCCTCGGCAAGCTCGGCGTCAACGTCGGGCCGATCATCGCCGGCCTCGGCGTAACGGGGTTCATTCTCGGCTTCGCCTTTCAGGAATCGCTCGGCAATCTCGCTTCCGGGCTGATGATCGCCATTAACGAGCCGTTTAAGATCGGCGACTACGTGATCATCGCCGGTCATGAAGGCACCGTGATGAAGGTCGACATGATGGCTACCACCCTCGCCACCGCCGACAACAAGAAAATAGTGATTCCCAACAAAAGCGCCTGGGGCGGGCCGATCGTCAATTTCACCGCGCTGCTCCGCCGCCGGGTCGACGTGAAAATCGGCGTCGACTACGCCTGCAACCTCGCGAAGGCCATCTCGACCGCCCTTTCCGCCGCCGCCGGCGTGCGCGGCGTGCTCGCCGATCCGCCGACTTCCGTTTCAATCGCGTCGATGGACGACAGCCAGGTCACCCTCAACATCCGCCCCTGGGCGAAATGCGCCGACTACTGGAGCGTCTACAACGACGTGCTGCTCGCGGTGAAAACCGCCTTCGAGCGCGAGGGCATCGCGATACCCTTCCCGCAGATGACGGTTCACATGGAGAAATAAGCGCCGGCCCTTACCTGCCCCAGTTGTGCTTCTCGGCGAACTCGATCATGTTCGCCCAGTCGCTGGTTGTCACGTCGTGCGGCCCTTCCCGCAGGTAAAAACCGACGCACCCGGCGTTATCCGGCTTCTCCGGCCGCGGCAGCCGCTCCGATTCGAGCCCGCTCCGCCCGTAAAACTCCCACGCCGGCGAAGCGAGCTTCGCCGACCAGAATTCGCCGTAACGCGACATGTCACCGGTGCCGTCTTCGACGTACAGCAACCGCGGCGCCACGCAAGCCGCGAGATGGTGATGGTCGAACGGGGTCTCGAACTCCTTGCCTTTCCACCGCGGATAGCGCGGCGAAAACCAGAACGGGAAATTCGCGCAGATCCGCGCGATCGGCTCGGCCGGCACCGGCGCGTGGATGTGGTTCATCATCATGCCCGTACGGCCGGACCCCTGCGGCACAACGAGCGCGAACCGGCTGTCGCGCACCCCAGCCCAGAGCGCGGTCTTGCCACAGCGCGAATGCCCCGCCACCCCGACGCGCGATGCGTCGATCGCCGGGCAGGTCTCGATCCAGTCCATCACACGGCTCGCCGCCCACGCCCAGGCGGTGATCGCCCCCCAGCCGTTGTCGTCGCGTTCTCCCGGGCGTTTCCAGCACAGGTACGCCCCGCTTGAATAGCCGTCGTAGCGGTCTGGCACGACATCGGTGTAATGAAAGGCGACCGCCGCCACGCCGCGCGCGAGCTGGGTCTTCACGTCCCAGTACGTGTTCGGCTCCTCAATCGTCCGCGCCTTGACGCGGTTGGAGATGAAAACTATCGCCGGCGACTTCTTCGCCGCGCCAGCCGGCAGATACGCCGTGAAATCGAAGCCCCCTTCGCCGAGCGGGCCCCGCCACGTCACCCGCATGTTTTTTCGCACCCCCTTGACGCCGCCGAAATCGACTTCCTTGTCGGGCGACCGGCTGGTGAACTTCTGCGCGTCCGGCTTTTCCACCGGCGCCGCGCCGTAGACGTTGTCCGTGAAATAACGCACGATTTCAGGCCGGCGGAATTTCTCCCACTCTTCGACGGTGGTCGCCTTGCGCTTGCCGTCGTACGAAGTCATGAGATCCGGCGGATCGACAGGCTTCACCGAAGTTATGTTGTTCCAGTGGTGCCGGTCGGCGAAATCGAGGAACGCCTTCCAGTCGCCGCGGTCGAGACCCGGTCCGCCGCGCTTCACGCGGTAGGCGACCATCCCCCGCAGATCGGCTTCGCCGGGCGGCGGCGGCTCGTTTCTGAGCAGCCCGTCCATGCCGTAGAAACGCCAAGCCGCCGTCGCTTCGCGGGCGGCCGCGAACTCCTCCGCCGCGCGGCCCGCGCCGTCCGCCGAGGCGACAAAGAGCAGCCGGGGCACGCAGAGCGCCACGAGGTCGCGCCACTCCGGCC
>JAGCAM010000025.1 GCA_017652705.1 Kiritimatiellia bacterium
CGCGCGCTGCGGCTATGTATGCGCGGACTTTTTTTGTAAAGCTCTTTCTCCACGCTCTCGACAATTTCGATAGCATCGGATGTCTTTTGCCTTTTATTAGCCATGTCCACCTCCATTTTCGGCAATCGTCCTGAATTCGACCGGCTCGCCCGCGTTCCAGTCCATGACCTTGCAATACGTGCCAAAGTGCTGGCGCTTGCCCTTCATGCGGCAACCGGGACATTCCTCTACGTGCGTTTCGAAGGTTCCGTCAAGCTGCGGGATTTTCGTCACCTTCGGCTTGCAGCTCATCGGCACGACGTACTTGATTCCGTCCATCTGCCAGATGTTCCAGCTGATGATTTCGGCGAACTCAAGCAGGGACTTCGTCGTCCAATTCAGACACGAACTCTCGTCTCCGAAGAAATCCGCGTTGAAGCTTTCCACGACCGTAAACAGGACATTTTCCCTTGCGAGCAGGACGTTGTCGCCCTGCCAGTCGAAGCCATAGATGCTCTGAACCGCACACTTGGCGTAATACAGCCAGTCCTGTATGTCGCCCGTGCCGATGTTCTCCGTGATCACTCGCAGCTTGCGGTCAAGCAGCCCGATGCGTTCGCATACGGGAATGATCCTGCCACTCACTGTGTCATATCTGCTTGCGAGATATGGGGCTTCCCCGCACGACACCTCCAACCGTGGCGCTTTGACATATTCCTGCCAGGTCTTGTCTTTGGGGAATTTTATGTTACCGTTGCCACAGGTCGATTTCCAGCCGAATTCTGTTTCAGGATCGAACTTGGCGATTTCGGCGTTGAACGGACTTGAATCGGGCTTCTTCCACCCGAACCAGGCGGCATCGACAAGGTTGTTCTGCTTGTTGCATATCCACGACGGTGTGAACACTTCCGCACGCTTGACCGAACGCTGCCGCTGTTCCTCAGCATTCTTGTCAACGCGGGGGCGAATCACAGGATGGTCCTTGTCCACGATCTGTGCGACTTGCATCTCGTCGTTCGCGCCAAAACCCTTGCCGCGTGCAGCGTAGTCGTCCGTCGCCCAGATGAGATTGCGGCCCGTCGAGCGGTCCTTCAGCAGAACCGCAAGCACCTCTTCTGGAACGTTCCATTCCAGGATGTCACGCTTTAACGCGCTATCTGTCGCATTGCTTCTCATTCGTCATTCGCTCACTGGCAATATTATACCAAAGAATCTGCAGGCGCAACTTGCAAATTTTGGCGAAATCTGCAAGTTGAGCTTGCAGATTTCGGATAAATTTGCTATCACACCCGCATGGACTACCTGACTAGAAAGAAAGATTGAAGAGGCGGCAGAAAAGACTCTCCAGCGAGGGAAAGGCATTCTTCTCCTCGGTCCTCGTCAAACCGGGAAAACAACAATGCTGTCTAAATTCAAGGCCGATCCTCGCTCGCCCGAACAGACACCAGACGATACTATGAGGCAGAGCCTTCAAGGCTCAGAGGTCAGGTCGAAACAATCAAACCGCCTTTTGCGGAAAGGACTCGCAAGCAACAGGGTTGTAAAACTACGCGATAACTTCAAAACACTCTACGTCTCTGCGCCTCCACGTGAGATATAACGGCGGGTACGGAAAGTGAAATGCCGATTCTATGTTGAACCAGGGCAAGGACTGACGTCGGATGATATTGCCAGCAGTATGCTCCGCTCACCCCCATGAGATAACTTACAGTTTTCGCCACATCCCTGCAAAACAGGCAGAATGGCGGTTTTGCGGGCAAACGCGTGGAGAATCACCACAAGTTTTCACGGCAATACGCCGGATTCAGATGCTCGGACATTCTTCGCCCCTGTCTTCAGCCGGTTTAAGCACATCCATGCCCGGCACTTCCTGCCAGGCGAGCAACGCTTCGCTGTCAGAGCCGGATTCAAAAACGTCTTCAACGCCGTCGATCGCGCACAGCAGGCAGATGGCGCTTTTCATGTCGCAGGAGCCGCCGGCGTCGACCGATTTCAGAACCGCCCGGAAAATCAAGGCGGCGACGACGGTCGCCGCAGTAAGGGCGGCGACGCTGCGCCACAGCCGCATTTTCCCCTCCCGCTCGACGCGGCGCGCCCGCTCGCGCTCGGCGATGCCGCGGATTTCGCGCATCTGCCGGCCGTCGACGCCGCCGCCGTCCTCCAGCGCGGATTTGACCAACACCATCAATGGATCGTTCTTGTTCATTTTTTCTCCCCTAAAACACCGCGCAGCCTGTCGGTGGCCGCGTACATTCTCGTCAGCACCGTGCCGATCGGCAGGCCGGTCGCCTCCGATATCTCTTTGAAGGTCAACCCCCCTTCGAAGCGCATGAGCAGCACTTCGCGCTGACCTTCTGGAAGCGCCCTCACCGCGCCGCGCACCTCTTCGTACGTGGCGCGGGACTCGAATGCCTCCGCCGGCCCGGGCGCATCGTCGGGAATCTCCGCCGCCGCGGCGTCATCCCCCGCCAGCGGAGCCGGCGAACGCCCCGCGCGGCGCGCCGCGTCGATCACCGCGGAACGCGCCGCTCTGGACAGGTACACCCGGACCGAACCGCCGCGGTATGACGAACACGACTTTATGACCCGCGCCCAGGTCTCCTGAAACGCATCTTCGACGTCTTCGTCAGACCGCGACATACCCCGCAGAAAGGCGGTCAGCCACCTCGCATTGCGAATCACCAGCGCCGACAGCGAATCGACGTCGCCGTCACGCGCGTAGTTGAGAAGCAGCCGACCGTCTTCGGAGGCCATCGTTACTTCGCGGCGGGCTTCGCTTCAGCCGCTTTCTCGGCCGCTTTCTTGGCGGCGGGTTTCTTCTCGGCCGAAGTCTTCGAAGCCTTGCCGCGGCCGCGCATCGCCTTGAGTTCGTCAAGCGCCTTGCCGACCTGATCAGGCGTGAGAACCGTTCTCACCTTGACGATGCGGGCCGTCTGCTGTTTCGCCATCAGTTTGCGCACCTCCCACACCTCGTCGACCGCGGCCATCACCGCCTTCTCGTCGATTTCGGGCGCCTGCAGCAACTCCGCCTGGCGCTGCACGCCCTTGCGCAGACGCTCCTGCAACTCTTTCATGGCGGCCTTGTCGTCGGCCGTGACCTTCAGTTTCGCGACCTGCTCGGCGGAAATGCCGACCTTCTCGCAGAACTTCTGGCTCGCCACCGCACGGACCAGCGGCTCGTACGAAACGCCGCACCCCGGACCTTTCGCGACGCCCTGGGCACCGGCCGCAAACGCCACCGCGACGGCGGCCATGGTGATTGAAAACTTCATTTGATTATCTCCTTTTTTTCTTTTTTTGATTTTCGCCGCCCACGCGGGCGACATTTATACAGACGGACGGCGCAGTCTTTTTATTTGCCCTTTTTTTCACTTTTTTTCGGCACCACCAAGCTGAGCGAGCGGTTCAAAGGCCGGAACACCGCTTCAGCGACGCTTTTCACGTCCGCCGCCGTCACCGACATCACGCCGTCGATCTGCTCCTCCGGCGTCTCGATTCTACCGAACGCAAGCAGGGAATTCGCGAAATAGAACATTCTCGACCGCACGTTTTCAAGCCCCAGCCGGAACATTCCCGACAGGTAATCCTTCACGCGTTTCAATTCCGCCGCCGGCACGTTCTTTTCGCGCATGCGCCGCAGCTCTTTTTCAATCGCCGAGAGCGTTTTCGCCGCCTTTTCGGGACTCGTCCCGGCGCTCACCGAGAACAGCCCGGCCCCCCGGTATTGGCGCAGTTCCGAATAAATGTCGTAGCAGAGGCCTAGTTTTTCGCGCACGCCCATAAAAAGCCTGCTTGACATGCCCCGGCCGAGAACCGCATTCATCACCGCCGCCGCGTGCCTGCGCGGATCTTCAAAACCGAAGGCGCGATAGCCGAGGGCGATCTGCGTCTGGTTGATGACGCGCTCGACCTTGACTCCGGCGACAGGGCGCCCGGCGTCGCCGCGGTCGGCGGAGACTTTTCCGGTGCGGGTGCGGCGGCGGCCGAAGAAACGCTCGACCGCTGCGAGCGCTTCGCTCTCGTCGAAACATCCCGAGACGGAAACCACTGTGTTCGATGGCAGGTAGTGGGTTTTGATGTAGCGCTTCAAATCGGCGGGCCGCATCGGGGCGAGCGACTCGGGCGAGCCGGCGACCGGCGAGCCGAGCTGGGACTTCGGGAAAACCGCCCGCTGCAGGTTCTCCGCCGCCACCGAAGACGGGTCGTCGTCGTACATTTTTATCTCTTCGATGACCACCATCTTCTCGCGGTCGAACTCGTCCGCCGGTATCGACGCGTTGTAGTACATGTCGGAAAGTATGTCGCAGGCGTCGGCGAGGTACTCGCTCGGCAGATGCATGTAGTAGCAGGTGTGTTCCTCGCCGGTGCCGGCGTTGCAGGTGCCGCCGCGCCCTTCCACGGCGCGGGAGATGTCGGCGTGGCTGCGGGTTGGGGTGCCTTTGAAAAGCATGTGTTCGATGAAATGCGAAATGCCCGCGGTCGCCGGCGTTTCGTGGCGGGAGCCGGAGCCGATGAACACGCCTACCGCGGCGGATTCGGCCTCGCGGGGGGCGAACACCGCGCGCATCCCGTTTGAAAGAGTATGTACCTTTACGATCGTCTTCACGGTTAAACCACGTATTTGTCAGATCGCCGCGATCTGCATTTCTTTAAGCGTCACGCGGCCGTCGTAAAGCGCCTTGCCGACTATCGCCGCGCGCAGGTTGGGGCGTTCGAGCGCCTTTAGATTCTCGATGTCGAAAGGCGACGCCACCCCGCCGGAAGCGGTTATTTCGCAAGACGGCGCCGCGTCGCAGATCGCCGCCATCTGGGTGAGGTTCGGCCCGCCCAGCATTCCGTCGGTCGCAGTGTCGGTGTAGATTACCGTTTTCACGCCGATCGCCGCGACGGCGGCGGCCAGTTCGGTCGCCGGGGTTCGGGAGGTTTCAACCCACCCTTTGGTCTGCACGAAACCGCCGCGCGCGTCGATGCCCACCGCGATGCGTTCGCCGTAGAGCTCCACGGCCTGGGCCAGGAATTCCGGATCTTCCAGCGCGGCGCTGCCGATGATGGCCCGCGCCGCCCCCGCCCCTATGACCGCGTCGAGCGCCTCCGGGGTGCGCAGCCCGCCGCCGACTTCCACCGGCCCTCCGAACGCCTTGATGATGCGGCGGATAACTTCGGCGTGGCGGGGTTCGCCGGCGAACGCGCCGTCGAGGTCTACGACGTGCAGCTCCGCCGCGCCCTGCGCCGCCCAGTCGCCGGCCTGCGCCGCCGGATCGTCGCCGTAGACGGTAACGTCTTCGGCGCGCCCCTGCCGCAGCCTCACGCACCTGCCGTCCTTGAGATCGATCGCCGGCAGTATAATCATATCACGCCTTTGGAACTGGGCACGCCCTTCTCCGCCGGATCTATCTTCACCGCGGCGCGCAGCGCCCGCGCGAAGCTCTTGAAGAGCCCCTCGCAGACGTGGTGCGCCTCGTCGCCGTAGATCTGGCGGAGGTGAATGTTCGAACGGCTCTCCACAGACACGGCCCGGAAGAACTCCTCCACGAGTTTCACCTCGAAATCCTTCACCATCATGTGCTTCATCGCGCACTGCATCACGAGAAAAGGCCTGCCGCCGAGATCGAGCGAGGTCTCGCAGAGAGCTTCGTCCATCGGCACGGAGGCGAAGCCGTAGCGCACGATGCCGCGGCGGTCGCCGAGGGCGGCGTCAAGCGCGCGGCCGAAAAGGAGCCCCACGTCTTCAACCGTGTGGTGGTAATCGACTTCGAGGTCGCCCGCCGCCTTCACCGATAAATCGATGAGGGCGTGCTTCTTCAACAGTTCGAGCATGTGGTTGAAAAAACCGATGCCTGTGTCCACGACCCCTTCACCCGAACCGTCGAGGTTGAGTTGCAGGGCGATTTCAGTTTCGCGCGTGTTGCGCTCCAGCTTAGCTGTTCTCATATTGATGTATTATACCACATATTCGACCGCAGCGCCGTTATCTGCGCGGCGGAGCGGGCTTCGAGCCATGGCCGCCCGAGAGTTTCGGCTGGGGCTTCGGCTGGGGCTTGGGTTGGGGTTTCGCGGCGGCCGGCGGCTTGGCCGACTGGAATCTGAACGACTGGGGGGCGGGTTGCGGCTTCCGCGGAGGTTCAGGTTTCGCCGCGGGCGGCCGCGGCGCGGGGGCAGGGGCCCGGTGCGGTGCAACCGCCGGCGCCGGTCTCGGCGCGGGGTGCCTTACGGCATGATGATGCCCCGGCCCGGTCGGAGGAGGAGGTGGAGGAGGCGTCACCACCCAGTAACCGCTCGGGTGCGTATACCGCGGCGCTCCGCCGGCCGGCGCGTAACGGTACACCCGCGTGTGCGACGTGGAACAGCCGGTCGCCAGCATCGCCGCCGCCACCCCGCTCAACACCATTTTGATTTTGTCTTCCATTGTCCGTCTTCGGCCTTTCTCTTTCGCCTTAACCGTGTCAAACTTTATTTCAACATCACCTTCAGCCCCGGCGCGCCGTGGTTCTCGACGAACCACACAGTGCCGGTGCCGCCGTAGTAAGCGGTGGAGGTTCCGGTGTAATTCACGATTTCGCCGCCGCCGTCGACCGTCACGCGGCCGAGGAACACCGTTCCGTCCTTTTCCGACGCTATCGGCGTTTCGCTCTTCGTCCAGTGCGTCGGCTTCGTCTTCGCCGTCCACGGACGCCCGGTCCACACCGCGATGCGGCCGCCGCCGCCCGCGCAGGCGTATCTTTCGATGTCCGCGACTTTCCACCCCTTGGCGCCGCGCGCCGTCAGCAGTCCGTTCTCGTCGCCGCCGAATTTTTCGCAGTCGAGGAGTATCGTGCCGCCCGCTCCGCTGCCCAGATGAATTTTGCTGCTGAATTCGCCGTCCGCCGAAATCGTGCCGTTGACGATTATCGCCCCCGCCGCCTTCACCCGAACGACCCCTCCGCCGAAACCGCGGCCGGCGTTGTCGATGCCGTCCCATTGGGCGATGAGACCGGCCTGAATGTAGGCGTTGGCCGGCACGTCGGCGAAAGCCGGCGCGGCGACGCATATCGCCAGCGCCGCAGCCGCGACAGAACAATTTCTCATGTCGACTCCCTTATGTTGTCCGCAACATCATCCTGCCGCCGCGGCGCGGCCGCCCAGCACGCCTGCCGCGCCACGCCGAGCAGCAGCGCGGCGTCGTCGCGGGTGC
>JAGCAM010000026.1 GCA_017652705.1 Kiritimatiellia bacterium
CCGATCATGTCGACGTCCATCTCGGCGAAAAACCCGATGTCGCGCGAGAGATCCGCCAACGTCTGACCGGGCAGTGCGCACATCACGCCGGTGCCGACCTGATACCCGCACTCGCGCAGATCCCGCAGACATTCCACCCTCCGCCGCCAGCTGTGGCCGGCGGGGTGCAGCCGCGCGTAGAGCTCGGGGTTCGACGTTTCGATGCGCAGCAGATACCGCGCCGCGCCGGCCGCCTTCCAGCGGCGGTAGACCTCGAAAGACTGCTCGCCGAGCGAAAGGGTCACGCCGAGGTCGAGGTGCGCGATGCGGCGGAGAACGTCTTCGATGAAGGCGGTGTGCTCTTTGCTTTCGATTTCGCCGGACTGGATGACCAGCGAGGCGTAGCCGAGACTGGCGTCGAGTTCGGCGAGGCGCACGATTTCGTCCGCTTCGAGACTGTAGCGCCTGACGTTGCGGTTTGAACGGCGGATGCCGCAGTAAAAACAGTCCTTGGCGCATACGTTGCCGGCTTCGATGATGCCGCGCATGGCGACCGCCCTGCCGCAATGCCTGACTTTGACGGCGTAGGCGGCGTCGAAGAGCGCGGCGAGTTCGCCCGGCGATTCGGCGGCGAGCAGTTCGGCGCGTTCGTCGGCGTCGAGCGCCATCGGCCGCTCGCCGGCGCGGCTGAGCAGTTCGTCGAACCGTCGTGTCGCCGCGCCGCTCACGGCCGGGTCGCGCCTTCCGTTCCGATTTCCGTCTGCAGGGCGTCGGCCATCGCCTGGTCCATGTCGAAATAGCGGTAGCCGCCGAGACGCCCGCCGACGGTCAGCCGCATCCCGTCCGCGGCGAAACCGCCGTTGACGGCGGCGACTTCCTCACGGTAGCGGGCGAACAGCCTCGCCGATTCTCCGTCGTTCACCGGGTAATACGGCTCGTCGCCGATGCGCCACTGCACCGGATATTCCCGCGTCACCACGGTTTTGCCCGAAGCCCAGCCCCAGTCACGCCCTTCGGAGACCGCGCCCGACGCCTTCAGCCGCCCTTCCGGGTGGTAGTGCTTGAATTCGTGGATGCGCGTGAAAGGCACTTCGGCGTCGGCGTAGTTAACGACGCTCGTCCCCTGAAAGTCCGCGACCGCGATGGTCTCCGTCTCGAACCGCAGGCTCCGCCACGGCAGTGCGCCGAACTTGTAGCTGAAAAGTTCGTCGATCGGCCCGCTGTAGAACACGTCGGAAACGCTCCCGCTGAATTCGGCGGCGTTCTTCAGCGAAAAGGCCCTGTTGCACTCCACGCTGATCGCGGGGTGGTCGAGCAGACGCTCGAACAGCCTGCCGTAGCCGTCGGCGGGGATGCCCTGCCAGAGGTCGTTGAAGTAGTTCGTATCGTAGTTCGCGCGCGTCGGCACGCGCCTGATGACCGACGGATCGACCGACTCCGGCGGCCGCCCCCACTGCTTGCCGGTGTAGCCCCTGAAAAAAGCGTCGAAAATTTCGGCGCGGCGCTCTTCGGTAAGAAACGCCTCGAGATCCGGCGGCGCGAGCTCGACGCCGAAAAACTTGTTCACCAGGGTGAGCCCGAGCGGCAGGTGGTAGACCTTGCCGCCGCGTTTGACGAGAACCTTGTGCTGATAGCCGTTGAATTCGGTGAACCGCCTCGCGAACTTCCATACCGCGGCGTCGTGCGTGTGGAAGATGTGCGACCCGTAGAGGTGAATCTCAACGCCGGTTTCCGGATCGACCGCGCACCGCGCGTTGCCGCCGATGGACGGACGCTTTTCAAGAACCAGAACCTCGCGCCCGGCTTCGGCGAGCCGCCTCGCCAGAGTGCAGCCCCATATTCCGGCGCCCGCGACTATAACCTTTTTCACGTCCCCGACCCTCTCTCCCTATGGATGTCAGAATTTGAAATCCACCTGCCAGCGCAGAAAGTACGACGGCTTGTCGGTCTCGAAGTAATCGCCTGGGTTGAAAAACTCCGCCAGCAGATGGCCGAAAACCTCGAAACGCTCGCCCTTCGACTTGTCCGCCAGCCACAGCGGAAAATCATACCGCATCTGCGAAAGCACCCCTTTGAACAGCCCGCCGCCGCCGCCGAGCCCGTCCTGCGCCGCGGCGAACATCGGCCCGCAGTTGGCCGCCACGCGGTGCCGGCGCCCGAGGTCGAGCCCGATTTCGGTCTTCACGTAGTGCATGTTGCTCCACCACGCAGCGCCATAGTGGGTGCCGTAAAGAAAGAGTTCGGAATCGTTCACCCCGCGCGCCCACATCGGATCCCACGCGCCGTGGCCGCCGTCTTCCGTCGCCGCGTCGTCGTCGCCGCTCATGAAGTGGTAGCCGAACTTGCCGAAAGGTTTCACCGACGACTCCGTCGCGCTCTTCCAGTTCACCCCGGAGTAGCCGCTCCAGCCCGAAAGCGTCGCCCCGTCGCCGTTGCAGCCGACCTGACCCATGCCTTCGAACTGCAGCGACCACTCCTCGTTTATTCTCGGCACCAGCTTGCCGCCGGCCGTTTCCCGCTGCGTCCAGGGGTGTTCCACACCCTTCGCGTCCTTGAACTCGTGGGTGTTCTTCTGCATGACGAACAGCTGGTACGGCAGCCATTCGGCGAGTTCCGAACCCCATATCGCGCCGTAGCCGTAGTCGTCCATCGTCGTGTCGGAGCCGCCGCCGAGACCGGTGAGGGACGTATGCTTGCTGCGGTCGGTCCCCCAGCGGAAATCTTCGCAGTCGTCGAAATCGTAAAGCGCGAACAGGTCGAGCTTCGATTTCTCGGTGAAGTGCAGCGTGAAACCCGCCATGTCGCCGTAGGTGGTGCGCGACCCGTCGCCGGGCGTGCCGTCGACGAACAGGTGGTCGAGACCGTAAAGCCCGTAAAGATCCTGCCGGCCGACTTTCAGGTCGAGAAAGCCGTCGAACACACCCCTGCCTTCGAGAAAGAGGTTGTCGAAAATAAGTTCATCCGGGAAAGTGTGGGTGTTGCGGTATGGCTCCGGGCACCAGCGGAACTCGTCGGCGAGCCGCGTGTAGACGCGCCATTCACCCCAGTTCTCCGTAGTGCCGCGCAATTCACCCCACGCGCGCGCACGGAACCGCACGTGATTGATGAAGCCGGAGCGTTTCGTCTTGAGCAGCCAGCCTCCGCCGGGAAGGCCGGGTATGTTCTCCATCAACTCTTCGCGTATGCGCAGATCCGCCCCGGCGTCGAACGCCGGATCGGCGCTCGCGTGCAATGCGGCGGAAACTATCACCGCGATGACAGCGATTTTCGTTTTCATGCGGTTATTATATCAAAAAATCGCGCCGACCGGAGCGGCGGCCACGCGCCCGGCTTTCACCGCCGCGACGCCGGTCAGCGCGGCGCCGGGAAAATCTTTACGCGTTAACCCGAACGCGCCCGTGGCGATCGTCACTTCCTCACTTCCACGTCCACCAGTAACGGTACGGCGTCAGATGCTCCGGCGCCATGAAGTTCTGCAGAAAACCGTAACTCATGTGCGCCGGCAGCCAGCCGGTGGAATGGGTCCAGTCCTTGCCGAGCTGAATGAACTTCGGGGTCGACCGCGGCACAGAGTTGTACGCGGCGATCGTGCCCGAAACCGGACAGCAGTCGTCCATCATGCCGATCGTGAAGAGAATCGGGCTCTTGATGCGCTTCGCCCAGTTCACGCCGTCGAAATAGCCGAAACGGACGAGCGCCGCGGCGCGGTCGTCCGGGTGCAGTTTGTCGTTCACGTCGCCCGGGTACGGCCATCCGCTGCGCCGGCCTATCGTGTACCCGCCGAAGTCGCACATCGCCGGCATCTGCACCGAAATCGCCCTGAACGCGTCTTTGAAAATGCCGCCGAGAATCAGCCCGAAGCCGCCGCCCTGACTGCCGCCGATGTAGAAAAGCTCGCCGCTGAAATCGGGGCGCGCGCGAATGTAGTCGATCAATGTCTTGCAGCCGAGTATCGCGTTGCGGTAGTGGTAGTTCTCGCGCGATTCCATCCCGCGGAACATGTATGCCTTCTTCGGGCACTTCTCGTTCTCGCGCTTGTAAACCTCTTGGTAGTCGGGCGCGGTCGGATCCCACGGATGCACGTTGAGCGCCAGCGTCATCATGTCCTCCCGCGCGTAGTTCGGATCGGGCTCGCTGTAGCCCGGCCCCACGCACTGGGTGATGGCGATGCACCCGAATTTGCCCGTCTTCTTTTTCGGCACCGAAAGAATGCCGTACGAGCAGCCGTCGGCGGTGATCGTCTTCGCCCGCACGCAGAAATAATCGTACTTGTCGCTCCAAGCCTTGTTCGATATCGGTTTGAGCGTCACCGGATCGGCGATTTTGGCCTGTTCGGCGAACTGCTCCGCCCACCAGGCGTCGAAGTCTTCCGGCTCGGGCACGGCCGGTTTTATTTTCTCGATGTCAAAGCCGAGTTTCAGCCGGTTGCGGCACCGCGACTCCTGCAGCGCAACGTCGACGAGCGCGAAACACGGCTTCTCCACCTTGAGCGTGTAGGTGACGGGATTGCCCTTGGAAAGGTCGTATTTGGCGAAGTCGAGCACCTCTTTGCCGCCGTCGTTCGACACCTTGACGGTTACCGTGCCGTTGGTGGCGATCGCGCCCTTGGTGGTCACGGTGATGCGGATGTTGGCGTTAGATTCGCTCGGGTATATCTGCCATGACCGTTCCGGCACGGTGATCAGTTCAGGCTGAGGCAGAGGTTTGGCTTCAATGACTCCCGCGAGCGCGGCCGCGAGAACGGCAAGTATGGTTTTTGTTTTCATGCCTGTTATTATATCATATTTCCCCGTCTCCGGTGATGACCTTCACCTGTGGATTTATCAAAAACCTGTGCGCAACGACACCCTGTGGGCGGAAAGGCGAAAGTCTCTTGTTACCGCACCCAAATAAGCAGTCCTGAACCAGGCACACGCCCGAGATAAACCGTTCCGGCGCCGGCGGCCGAGTTGCCGCCGGCCGCGGTCGCGCGAGCCGCCAGCGATTCAAGATTGGTCACCACGCTGCCGCTCATGTCGTACATCCGGTGCAGGGCGATCCGCCCGCCGCCGCCGGCTTTGCCGAGGCTTGATTTGCCGCCGCCGTTCGCCTTCAAACTGGCGGTCGAGTCCACCCTGAGCCGCTTTGCGACGATGCAGATCGAACCGCCCGAACTGCCGCCCATGTGGTTGCCGCCGACCGACGACCCGTTCGCCGTCACCGAGCCGGCGATGACTGCTTTGCCGTCCGCCTTGACGTACACCATGCCGCCGCCGGACGTTCCCGTGTAGTCATAACCGCTAGTGCCGCCGGAGCAGCCCGAACCCGGCATGTGCGGGTTCCGCTCCGAATCGTAGAGATAACTCACGTCCGTCATGCCTTCGGCCAGACCGCCGTGCGCCGCCCCGCAACCGGAAGCCGCGGCGGTGCTGACCTGCCACGCGCCGGGGCCGAACCCTTTCAACTTCTGATTCTCCAGCGCGAACGCTCCGTTGTTTCCGTTCGTGTAACAGCCGCCGAGATAGCCGAGATTGTTGGCGTAAACCGAAGCTCCGCTTTCAAGGTTGAAGTTGCGGCAGTGCAGCATCGGCGAAACGCCGGTGATCAGATGCGACACCGGTGAATAAGAACTGCCTTTCGAGATCGTGACCGTTCCGTCGACGCGTATCGTGCCGCCGAGCGGAGTTTCGCTTTCGGCGTCCGCCGCCGTGAGCCGCGCCGCCGGAAAAACGAGATCGCAGTAGGCGGTGCCCGCGCCGATTTTCAAGTCGCCCCCGACGTGAAACCGCGTGACCTGCGACACCGGAAACCGGCGGAAGCCGTTGTACACCTGCATGGGCATGCATGAATACTGCAGCAGCTCCGACCCGCCGACATCGAGACGGCCCGGCACGTTGCTGCGCGTTTTGATCGTCACGTCGCCGCTGACGTCGAGGTCGAAGCCCTCCTGGGGAAACGCCACCCATCTGCCTTCGATCGTCAGTGACGCCGTATGCCACGACGGTTCATCGAAATAGAGCTGCCCGGTTGCGTTTATCGGTTCCGTCAGCAGCGCTTGGTCGGGAAAGTACACCGTGCCGATTTCGCCGCGCCTGCATACAGTGTCGAAAGTCCGCGCGCTTGTTCCGTAAGAACCGGCGCCTGCGGAGAATTTGAGCGACGGTTTGTCGAGTTTGGCCTGTTCGACCTTGTCGTAGACTACGGCGATGCGGCCCCCGCCCCCGGCGCCGGACTCCCCGTTCAAATCGCCGCCGTTCGCCGACAGCGAGCCGGAACCGGTTATCGTTCTGCAGATTACGTACACGCTGCCGCCGCTGCCGCCGCCGCCATTCGTCGCGCTCTTGGTGCCGTTGGCCGAAATCGTGCCGTTGATCGTCACTTCGCCGCCGGCCGCGTCTATTTTCACCGCGCCGCCGCCGTGCCCGCCGTAATTCGTGGTGTTCTTTCCGACGCCTCCCGACCCGGTTAATTCCGGCGCATGCACGTCGCCGTACGGCATCGGCTGCCTGGAGTGGCGCAGGGTGTTGTCGGAAAGAGCGTTCATGGCGTTTATTTTGCCGCCGTGCCCGCCGTGGGCCGCGCCGCAGAAAAGCCCGACCTTTTTCGCGCCGCCCGGACCGTTGCCCGCGAATGCGCTGGACACGCCCTTGTACCCCTGGCCGTCCACGTTGATCGTGCCGCCGGCGGCAAGCGTGAAACTCGCCGTCGCGATCCAGACGCGGTTGGACATTTCGCCGTTGCCGGGAGGATCGCCCGTGGTGATCTTTCCCGTGGAGGCGACGCTCACCGATTCCGCGGCGATGCGCGTCGTCCAGTTCGAGCAGAGAAGAGTGCCGGCGACCGACAGCGATTCAAGCGCCGCGGTGGAGTTGGTGATTATGACGACGCTGTTGGCGGGGATTGTCACGTAATTGCCGACGGCGGGTGCGCCCAAGGGATCCCAATTGCCGGCGTCGAACCAGTCCGCACCGTCTCCGCCGCCCGTCCATTCCCGGTAACCGGTGCCGACCACCGCCGTCAGATTCGCCGCAAACGTCGCGCTCAGCGTGTAAGTGCCGGGCGTGGCACCCGCTTCGATGTCGCCCGCGCCGTACCATTCCATAAGCGACCACCCCGCCGGAATGTTCAGCGCGATCTCCAGCGACGAGCCGAATTCCACCCAGCCCGCGTAACTTTCCGCCGCGTCGCCGCCGTCCACCGAAATCGTGCCCGAAGTGGATTGGAGTTTGACGAACACTTCGATCTTGCCGGTCGCCGCGTTGTAGCGGTATCCCGCCGCCGCGCCGGGGGCGTCCAGCTCCGAAAGGTCCGCCTCCTCGAACCGCACCCGGTCGAGCGCCGCGTTCCAGGCGACTTCGTCGGCGGTCAGCGCCCGGTTGTAAAGGCGAAATGAATGGTAGCTGCCGTAGAACGCCATTGTATTCCGGTTCAACTCCCCGCCGACGACCGTGTTGCAGCCGTTCGA
>JAGCAM010000027.1 GCA_017652705.1 Kiritimatiellia bacterium
CACGAAACCGGCCGGGCCGCCGCCGACCACCGCGACGTCGGTGGCGTGGAAAACCGGCAGCTCGTGCGCCGGCTCCACCACCACGCCGTTGCGCATGGTGCAGCTCGGCCCGTCCGTCATCGTGTGCTCGAGCGGGAAAATGTGCTTGCCGAACCACACGTTCTGCGGATCTCCGCAGCTGCCCGGCGGCAGCGCATTCGCGCTTTTCACAGGCTCGTCGCCGAACGCCACGCCGGTCGCGCCAGCCGCGCCCAGCAACCCGAGCCGTTTCAGGAATTCACGTTTGCTGATCTGCATCGTGTTTGCTCCGTATGCGCCGCCGTCACTTGCGCCAGCCGTGCGCGTCGGCGATGTCCATGAATTTGTTCCAGTCGTAGGACTCCACGCAGTGCCCGCCGACGTGGTAGTTGAAATACACCGCGCCTTTCAGATCTTTGCGGCCGACGAGCGTGCCCGACTTCGCCGGAAACTTCTCCGAAGGGTCGATTCCGTCCAGCCCGTAAATCTGCTTCCAGACTCTCGAAGCGAGATACGCCGACCAGAAATCGCCGGTCGGCCCCGCGCAGTTGTCGGAGTCGCCGTTGTTCGTCACGAAAATGCGCGGGGCCACGCAGGCCCCGAGAGCGTCGGTGTCCCACGTCATGAAATTCTCCAGTCCCGCCCATCTGGCCGCGTTGTCGCAGAACCAGAAGCTCTGCACCGCCTGCAGCAGCCAGAACGGTTCGCGCTGCGGAATGTCCAGCCGGTTGAGCCGCGAACCCGAGCATCCGCTGCCGCACGAACACACCATCGCGAAGCGCGTGTCGTTCGCGCCCGCCCAGAGCGCAGTCTTGCCGCAGCGCGAAAGCCCCACCAGCCCGACGTGCTTGCTGTCGAACGCCGGCACCGACTCGATCCAGTCCATGATCCGGCTCGCCCCCCACGCCCACGCGCCGATCGCGCCCCAGCTCTTGCCGGTGCGGTTTTCGGGCTTTTCAAGTCTGGCGTAGATGTCGCGGGTGAAGAAGTCGTCGCGGAGCGGCGACATTTCGGGAAAGTCCGGCGCGTAATCTTCGGCGCGGTACTGTATGAACGCGTAACCGCGCTTGATCAGCTCGTCGATGAGGGGCAGCTTCTTGAACCAGTGTTCGCTGATTGAAATCCAGACGAACGCCGGCACCGGCTTCGCCGATTTGGGCAGATAGGCGTAGATGTGGAACCTGCCATCGCCGCCGACGCCGCCGTAACGGCATTCGATTTCTTTGTACACGGCGCGGCCTTCGAGCAGGGCTTCATCGGGTTTGATCTGGACGAAATCGAGTTTCGGCGGTCTGCCGAAACCCTGCGGCCCCACCCCGTAGAGGTTCTCGCCGAAGAACTTGATGATCTCGGGCCTCCGCACATTCTCCCATTCCTCCTTCGTCGTGATTTTACGCCCGTCCGCGGCCAGCAGCGGGTCCGGCACGTCGACCGGTTTCGCGTCCGGCTTGTAGAACCCGCGGAAACCGCTCCAGTCGGCGTAGTCGGCGAGGTTCATCCAGTCGTGGATGCACAGCCCGTGTCGTCCCTTGAGCATATGGTGCCCGATGTGGCCACCGCGGTTGACGTAGTTGATGTTGCCGGGGCAGGTGCTGATGTCGAGACCGGTCACGCCGAACAGCCACCAGATCGGCGAAGCCGCCACGCAGCAGTCGAACTCGGCCTCCGCGCCAATCGTGGGGTCGCCGGCGTCGGTGCCGACTTTCACGAAGCGCGGCACCATCGCCGCCATCAGTTCATGCTGGTCGTACGGCATCTGCCGGTCGCGGTCGGCCCATTTCGCCCAGTTGCCGCAGAACTGGTGCCCGCGGGTGCGTACGCTGTCTTCAATCTGTTCGGCGCCCGGCGTGAAAGCGTTGTTGAGCTTCGCGCCACCGCAGCCGGAGTTTTTGAGCGCGACCATGCGTATGCGCTCGTCGGTGACGCCCGCCCAGAGCGCCGCCGTGCCGCGAGCGCCGAGACCGCCGACCACCACGTGCAGCGAGTCGAAAGCCGGCTCGGTTACCAGCCAGTCCATAACCCGGCTCGCCCCCCAGGCCCACGCGCTCAGAGCCCCCCATGAAAACGGCGTGCGCGAACCCGGCTTGTCGAAACACTTGAACACCCCCGTCTTGAAGCACTCCGGCGAATCTGCCGCGATCTCATTCACGTCCAGCGCGAACACCGCGTATCCGCGCACGAGCATCTTTGCCACCGGCCACATCTCGTTTTCCTTTTCCGGATGTTCGGCGTCGAAAAGAGAGTCGGGTTTCTCCGCGAACAGCGCCACGATCGGCGACACCGGCTCCGACGAAACCGGCCGGTACCCGACCATCGAGAACCCGCTCCTGCCGTACGGCCCCGAATAGTCGATGCGCACGTTCCACTTCTCCGCCTTGCCGCCCATCACCGGGCGGCGCGTGGCCTTGAACGTCAGATTCGCCGGCCGTTCCACCGGACGCACGCCGAATTCGTTCACGGTGAAAAACTTCACGATTTCAGGCCGGCGGATGCGTTCCCACGACTGCATCGACCACCCGTAGTTCGACTCCAGCGGCACCCTGGCGCCGTTTTCGCACCTGAGCAGTTCGGGTAGATGCGGGAATTCCCTGAACTTCACCTCTTTTTTCGCCGCGAACGACTCGGGCGCCGCGAACGTCACCGCGGCGCCGACCGCCGCGAACGCAACTTTCACCGCTGCATTCATTTTTTCCTCCATTTACAAGTCGCGACCTTGCCGGTCGTCAACTCTTTGACTTTGATTTTCCACCGGCTGAAAAACGAACCGCTGGGTTCGTCGTCGGCCAAAAGCATTTTTATCTCGAGCCGCCCGCGCTCCATCGCGTAAAGCCCGGTCTCGTCGTGCAGCGCCCCGTCCGGGTCGCGCACCTCGACCTCCACCACCTGTCTGCCCGGCGCGTGGTCGCCGTCTTCGTCGAGAAGCGTGACCACCACCGAGTCGCCCTCCGCTTCGACGTCCAGATCGCCCAGCTCTTTCGGGTAAAGGCAGTAGACGACCCCCTCCGCCGCGGCGAAGTCACGCGTTGTTTCGCCGCGCCCGTCTATCTTCCGGCAGCCGGAACGTCCCTCCGGCGCGTTGAACTCGTAGAGCGCCGCCGGCGCCGGCAGATTGAACCGCGTCGTGATCGTCTGCCGCTCGCCGTAGGGTCGGCACCACGAATTCGTCACCTGCGTGTTGAGAAACCCGGGCGTTTCCCTTCGCCTGTCGTTCACCACCGTCACGTACGTCGCCCCGCCGTACTTCTTCACGAACGTGAACGCATTCGTGCAGTCGCCGTCGGACCGCGCAGTCAGTCCCTCGCGCAACCCCGGAGCCACCGTTGAATACCATTTCAGAAACCGCGGGCCTATCGTGTGCCAGCGCTTCGGGTGGTAATAGTAGTCGAGTTCCGAAAGTCTCACGCCGCCCTTGAAATCGCGGCAGCAGTACGCGTCGGTAACGATCTTCACCCCCGACTCCGCCGCTTCGTCGAGCCGCGCGACGTGGTCTTCGTAAATCGCCTTGCCCATCGGCAGTATCGCGTAACGGTACCCTTTCAGGGCTCCGGCTTCGAGTTCGCGGTCGCGGATGACGTCGAACGGCACCGGAACCGACGCGATCGCGTCTGCCAGATGGTCGCGGTAGTGCGTCTCGCCCCAGCCGCAGCCGAAAGTGAAACTGCACTCCGACGGCAGCACATACGCGACCGGCGCTCGCTCGTTCGGCATGTCCCTGAGCAGCGCCGCGGCCTGCTTGATGCGCGAGTGCCATTCCGCCCCGAACCTGTCGCCGGCGTCCGCGTCGGCCGTCGAATTCTTCGCGCCCTCGGTCCAGCCGTCGAGCATGAAAAACGACAGCGCGTGCGCCGGCACCGCCCCGATCGAAATCCACGCCTTGATTGCCACCTCGTCCGCGCTCTGGTTGCCGGAAACGTTCCTTTGTCTTTTCGCGTCACGCCGCACCGGAATGCAGTTGCCGTGAAAGTACGTCCCCGAAAGCGTCGGCATGTAGGGTTTGCCGTAGGCGCGCGCAGTGGCGTAACTGCCGTAAAGCTCGCGCACCGTCGGCACCGTCCGATACTGGTAGTGCCAATTCGCCATCATGTCGAGCCGGTCCGCGACCCCTTCGAAATTGGGCTCGCTCCACACCTCGTTGTCCGCGTCGATTGAATGTATCGCCTTCGCCGTCTCCGAGCCGATCAGATACGGCAGCATGCCGCGCTTCAGTTCCCAGCCGAGGGTGTCGAGCTGGCGGCACGACCCGCGCTTCACCACCCCGGTGGGCATCCCCCCCTCGCAGGTCTTCGCGTTAACCGACGAAGGCGCGTTGCCGTACCCGCAGTCGGGCTTGAAACCGAGTTCCCGCTCCGCCCACGCCATGTACGCCGGATGGTTCGTCGCGCTGCGCATGTATCCCGAACCGTACACTTCGGTGTTTATCAGCGTGGTCTTCCACAGATGCAGCCCTTTGAGGTCGATGAAGTCTTTCTCCGTCTCCTTCTGTATCGCCTCCGGGTCGATGTCGCCGCGTTTCCACCGGCCGACGTTGCCGTAGAACATGTTCGGGAATATCCCCGCCGCCGCCAGCCGCCGAACCCCCGCCGAGTCGCCGACGCGCGAATTGCTCGAATTTATCCCCACCTTGCGCATGTAGTCCTCGGATATGTGGCGATACCCTCCCCAGCTCAAGAACTTGAACTGATCGCGGTCGACGCGCGGGAATATTTGCAGCTCCCCCCCCCGCTCGAGCACCGTCCGCCCGCCGCTCCGCAGAGTCACCTTCCACGGATATTTCCCCGCCCGGTAGCGCCATGCCTCGAACGGAGCCTCCAGCAGGCTCTCGCCCTTCACCGCCTTGAACGCGAACGGCTTCAGCGCCCTGCCGCCGACCTCCGCCGTCGCCTCGCAGTCAGTCTCTTCCTCCGTGAACACTCTCAGCCGTATCGCCGAATCGGACGCGTTGCGCCAGAACAGCGGATACACGAGCGGCGCCGCCAGCAGCCCGCGTCGGCCTTCCATGAGCCCTTTCTTCGCCGCCGCCAGCTCAGCCACCTCCGCTGCGGAAAGATCTTTCCGGAAAATCGCGATTTCATCCATCACCAGGTTCGCCGCGCCCGACCCGTCGCCGGAGGTGCCGATCCGGAACACGGCGTTGGTGATCGCCGCGAACGGATCGATCATCGGTTTCTCCCGCACCGCAGTTTCCCTGCCGTCGATGTAGACCGCGATTCTCTCCGGATTCCATGTCGCCGCGAAATGGTGCCACTGCGTCGACCGGGCGAATCCCTTGATTTTGACGGTCGCTCCGCGCTTCGCCGACGCGCGGAACCCGCCGCCTGTCCACTGCCACTGGAACTGCCAGAACCCCGTCAACCCGAACGCCGGCGCCTCCGCGACGAGGTTGGTGAACGTTTCCGGCGTCCGGTGCCAGCAGGCGAAACTGCCTCGCTCCGACGGAAAGTTCTTCAGCAGCTCCCGGTCGCGCACGACCAGAAAAGCGTTCTCGCACCGCTTCAGGTCAGACATGAACGCCGCGCCCTTGCCGAAGCGACCCTCGACCGACTCCCCCCGCATCGGCAGCGTCAGCGCCGCGCCGTCAAGCTGCGGCTGTGAATCGAAATCCGCGAAAAACCAGAGCGGCAGAGCCGCGACAGTCAGCAACAGGTTCATTTCTCATCCAGGGTTATGCGTGCGAGTCGGTCGGTCGTGTGCACCGTGGTGAAAGGCACCACCGTCTGTATGTAACTCTCGCCTTTTTCCAGAATCTTTCTGTTCGTGACGCGCACGAAGTTCGCGTAGAAGTCGTCTCCGGGCTTCAGCGGGCGTTCGATGAGATTGCCGAGCGGAAACGCGAACCTCTGCACCCACTTCGCCTGATCGCTCCGGTCCGAAGTGCACCTCGCTCCGTACGCCGGCGGCCCCGATTCCGTCGCCGGCACGTTCTGCCGCCAGTTGACTTCGCCGTTCGAAGCGCCGCCCATCCTGCCGTCCGGCCCCGAAAAATAGTGGCGGTACGGCAGCGCCTCCTGCCCGGCGATCATGAACTCCCACGTGTCGCAGGGGAATATCTGCGGCGCGATGACGAGTTTGGCGCTCTCGCAGTTCTGCACAAGTTCGAGGTACAGCCACTTTCCATCGTGCGCGAACCGCGCGGTCCCGGTGAAATGCGATTTTTCCCCGGTGTTGGAGTTGTAGAACGACAGCGGCGCCGCCGCGAGACCCGCCCAGTCGACTTTCGCCGCGTCGCCGCCGGCTTCGGCGACGCGCTTCGCCTTCCACGCCGGTTTCACCGCGCTCCGCCGCTTCGCGTACGCCTCGCTGCCGCCCTTCATGAAATCCCACACGCCGTAACGCCACACCGCAAGCCGGCGCTTCTCCGCCGGCGTCGCCGCCTCCGCCTCCGCCTTCGCCATCACCCCGGCGAGTTCGTCCATCAGATCTTTCGTGCCGAGTTTGCCCCACGCCAGATATGCAGACTGGTGCATGACCCCGCCTTCCGGATACCGCGAACGGTCCGCATACCGCCGCTCCACCAGCCGGTAGAATTCCTTTAGGTGACGCCCCGGCGCTCCGTACGACAGAAAATATTCGTCGAGCATCTTGTCCGGGTCGCGGTCCGGGTCGATCATCCACTCCAGCTGCATGTAGGTGTCGGGGGCGCCGTTCAACCCGCACTGGAATATCCCCGCCCTGATGTTCAGCCGCTTGAAAAACCTGTATTGCGCGCAGGCGTCGCCGGCGAAAAACGCCGGATAAAAGTCGAAGCCGCCGTTGTTCGCGTTTTCCTTCGGGAAAGTGTTGTACAGCCACAGCGCCATCGGCTGGTCGGGATACGCCGCGCGCCAGCTGCGGATGCGCCCGATCTGGTCCTTGAACACCTTTGCGTACGGCATGCGGTTGGCGTACAGGCAGAAATAAACCACCACGTTCTTCGGCAACCGCACCCCGCGCGGCAGCGCCTCGTGCGAATGGTACGCGAGCGTCGAAATCTGCTTGCCGGGATGACTCTTCGCTATTTCATCCGCAACCCGCTTCACGAACCCGAACCAGTACGTCGACTCCCGGCCATTCTCTGCGCCGCGCTCCGGCTCGTACTGCGGCCGGCAGATGTCGCAGAGACAGAACGACGAATTGTCCATGCCCTCGAGACAGTAGTTGTCGGGTCCCCAGCCGAAACGCCCCGTCTTCGGATCCTGGTCGAAATACGCCCGGATGTCTTTCACCACCTGGTCGACGAACGCCTGCGAACCGTAGCACATCTGCGGCGGCTCCTTGCCGGGATACCCCTTCGCGAAAAGTTCAGGACGGAACTTGACGAATTTTTTCGAGTTGGTGCGCCAGAATTCGTCGTAGTAGTGGGCGAAGGAATGATTGGCGTTGGCGAGGCGGCCGCCGGTCCGGTGGCGGACAAGGAACAGCCGGTTCTGCCAGTCGATCCCGCGCGGATGGGCGTAGGCCAGCTTCCGGTATTCCTTGAACCGCGGCGAATTCCACTTGAAGAACGAATTGTCGAAACGCGAACTGGTAGCCGATCCGCCGCGGAAGTACACGAACGGTTCCTTGCGCCGCACCCCCTCGGCGACGACGAGATCCGGATCGCGCCTCACCAGGGTTCCGCCGTCCTCGGCGTCTGCCCACACCACTCCGCAGTCCTTCGCCAGAAAATCGTAAACCGCGTACATAGTGCCCTGCTCGTCGTAGAAGCCCGGCCAGTTGCGGCCTTTGACGCCGTCGGGCGTGTCGTATTCAAGAATGAAATCGCCTTTGTCGTCGCGGTCGCGCCCGGCCAGCGCAATGCGTTCCGCCGAAATGTCGACCAGCCATTCCTGGGGTTTGAAAGATTCGCGCCCGAACGCGGTCCGCTTCGTCGGACCCACGCATATCTCAAGCCCGTCCGCGGCGAGATCGTCGGTGATTATGGCGAAGTCGCCGCTGGTGATGGATTTAAGATGGTGTTGCAGCTCTCTGGCGGCGAAACGCGCGGCCTTGTCGGCGTCGGCGGCGATCACGATTTTGGCGAGGGGGCGGCCGTTTTCGGCGAGCTTCACCGTGCCCTCAGCCGCCGGCAAACGGCAAAACGCCGCGGCGGCGGCCGCGATCGTCAACACCGTTCTTGGTTTACTCATCTGCGTCAATCCTCCGTTTCATCAACCCCGTTCCACCGCGTTTCCGGGCGTTTTTCCCCGCTGCTCAGGGCGATTCGGAACGCGGTAACGCCGTTGACGCAACCACGCCCCCTTCACCCGGCAGTATCTTACCAAATCTGCTCGGAAAGTGTCAACCGCCGCGGCACCCTTCGGCCAGCTTGCGGATGCGGCGCGACGTGCGCACCGCGCAGAACTGCTTGCCGCACATGGAGCAGTGGTCGTCGCCGTGCGCTTCGTCGACGAACGCGCGGGTCCTGAGCCAGCGTTCGCGCGCGCGCACGGGGTCGAGGCAAAGCGCGAACTGGCGGTCCCAGTCGAACGCCGCACGGGCGTCGGACATGGCGTCGTCGCGGTCGCGGGCGCCGGCGAGACCCCGCGCCACGTCGGCCGCGTGCGCTGCGATCTTGTAGGCGATGCAACCCTGCCGAACCTCTTCGCCGTCGGGCAGCCCGAGATGTTCGGCCGGCGTCACGTAGCAGAGCAGCGACGCTCCGTAGGTGGCTGCCGCGGTCGCGCCGATCGCCGACACGATGTGGTCGTACCCGGGCGCGATGTCGGTGACCACCGGCCCCAGCACGTAGAACGGAGCCCTGCCGCACACCTTCTGCTGCCGCTCCATGTTCATCTGTATCTGGTTGAACGGCACGTGCCCGGGCCCCTCCACCATCACCTGCACGCCGCGGGCGCGGCAGCGCTCCACCAGTTCGCCCAGCACGTCCAGCTCGCCGAACTGCGCGACGTCGCTCGCGTCCGCCAGACAGCCCGGGCGCAATCCGTCCCCGAGCGAAACCGTAACGTCGTGTTCGGCGAGTATGTCCATTACCTCGTCCCACCGGGTGTAAAGCGGGTTTTCGGCATTGTTCTCCATCATCCATTCGGCCATGATCGCCCCGCCCCGCGAAACGATGCCCATCTTCCGCTTCATGGCGAGCGGTATGTGCCGGAGAAGAAGCCCCGCGTGAAGCGTCATGAAATCGACCCCCTGCTCCGCCTGCGCGCGGATGACGTCGAGCAGGAACGCCGGATCCATGCGCGGGATGTCCCCTTCGAGCCTCGATATCGTTTCGTACACCGGTACGGTGCCGAGCGGCTTGTCGCTCGCGTCGAGCATCCCGCGGCGGATCGCCTTCAGGTCGTCCTGCCCGACCGAGAGATCCATGACGAAATCGGCCCCCGCGCCGAGCGCCACGGCGAGTTTCTCCAGCTCGTCGCCTTTGCCGGAATGGGTGACGCTGCGGCCGAGATTGGCGTTGATCTTCGTCGTGAACATCCGCCCGACGCCGACGGGCGCGGCGTTCTCGTGGTGGATGTTGAGCGGAATCACCGCTTCGCCGGCGGCGACCGCGGCGCGGACGGTTTCGGCGTCGACGCGTTCCTCCGCGGCGACCGCCTTCATCGCGGCGGTGACAACGCCGTTCCTCGCCGCCTGCAGTTGCGTAGCATTCATGTTAACTCCTCTTTGTTCAGCGCCCCGGCCGCGGCGTTCTGCAGCTCGCGGATCGCCGCGTACGGATCGCTCGCGCGGCAGACCGGGCGCACCACTGCGAAATTCCGGGCGCCGGCGGCCAGCACCGCCGGCAGCGTTTCGATGTTTATGCCGCCGATCGCCACCGCCGGAAACCCCACCGACCTGATCATCTCCCCGGCCGTCTCCGGCCCGAGCGTCGGATCCGGTATTTTTTTGGTCGGCGTCGCGTAAACCGGCCCTACGCCGATGTAATCGGGCTTAACCGCCGCCGCCGCGAGCGCCTGCCCGTGGTTGTGCGTCGACAGACCGACGATCCGCAGCGACGGAAAGCGCCGGCGCACCTCCGCAACCGGCATGTCGCTCTGGCCGACGTGCACCCCGTCCGCCCCGACTTCGGCGGCGACGGAAGGATCGTCGTTCACGATGAACGCCGTCTCCGTCCCCGCCGTGATGCGCCGCAGCGCGCGGCCGACGGCCACCACCTCGCCGCGCGGAACTTCCTTCATGCGCAGCTGCACCATCTTCACCCCGGCGCGGACCGCCGCACGGCAGCATTCCTCGTACCCGACCAGCGGGTCGGTCATCACGAGGTAGAAGCCGAAATCGTTCATTTGCCGAGATCCGCCCTGATCACCGCGGCGACCTTGCGCCCGCTCTTGAACATTCCGCCGAATATCGGCCCCATGCGAAACCCCCCCTGCGCGTTGTTCGCGGCCATGCCCGACGCGTAGAGACCCGGATACAGCCGCTTGGTGTTCTCGACCGTGGTGCGTTCGCCGTCCTCCATCCACATCGGCTTTTCGCCCAGTATGCCGCCGGTCGGAGAATCGATTTTGACCCCCGCCTTGTTCACCGCCTTGTTGATGATTTCGCTCGGGTGGCCGGTTCCGTCGATGAGGGCGCGGCAGGTAACCACTATCGGGTCGACGTGCATGTCAAGCCTTGCGACGGGATTCCAGTTTATCACCACCCCGCACACGACGCCGTCGTGAATGACGATGTCCTCCACCTTGACGGCGTTGAAAATCGTCGCCCCCGCCTTGCGCGCGCCGAAGATGAGCCCCGACGCCATCTCCACCGAATCGACCGTCTGGTAAACGCCGTCCACCGGCGTTGTCGTGATGCCGAACTCGTGGAGAATTTCCGCCGCGTCGTTCTGCACGACGACTTCGTTCATTAGCATGCCGCCGCCCCACGTTCCGCCCCCGGGCGCGAGTTTTGACTCGAACATCGCGACCTTGTAACCCGCCGTCGCGAGATCGCGCGCGGCGACGAGACCGCTCGGCCCCGCGCCGACGATCGCCACGTCAACGGCGAGATTGTCCTCGAGCTTCTTGAAAAAACTCCGGACAATCGCGCCGGAGATGGTTTCTTCCATCACTTGCATTCTTTTTCCTTTCGCAGGCATTACCCTGATCAAGTTCTTCCCGGGTCTTTTCTCAGCATCCGGACACCCCGTCCGGCAGCACCCCGAAACGCCGTATATTATAGCAAATTATCCGGCCGGTTATTGCAGAAAGATGAGAAAGCCCGCACCCCAGAGAATGGTCGAACCCGCCACTGAATAGTCCACGGATCCCGGCCAGTAGCCATTGCGGTGCCCGATGCTGTCCAGCGCGGTGCCGCGGTGTTCCGTCGAAACTATGCTCAGCGGGTATCCGGTGAGGTTAAGCTTGCCCGTCGAATTGTCCATCGAAAGATTGCCGATCTTCACTGGTCCGCGCGAGACCACGTGCCCGTATCCGGCGATTCTAACCCGCACCCGATCGTACATTCCGCGTGGGTTCTCGCCGACGAGCGGAAAGTCCGCCCCCTGCCCGTAATACGAAATGCCGTTGCGGAAAATGAGCTCGCCGCCCAGCCCCGCCCGGTATTACCACGTTGTCGGTTTCAACCGGAGTGCGTGAGATGTCCCAGTTCGCGGGCTGCCCCCAGCTTTCGCTTGCGGCACCCGTCCAGGTGATGACTTCGCCCGGCTGTATTGAGGTGAAATTCCAGTCCGTGTTGCCGCCCGAGTCGACGGATTTGTCGGCGGTCGGCTTGGGCGCGGTCGTGCGGCGTGACGCCGGTTATCGGGTACTGCGGTTCATGTAACGCGCCGTGCGGTGCCCGTTGCCGTGGCGGAAGGCGGCTAAATCCCACTCCCCGGCGAGCGACATGTTCCACGGGCCGCAGCCGAACTTCTCGATCGACACGTGGTTATTTACCCCCCCCCATTGAGATCAGCTGGATGGGGCGGTCATTCGAATTTCATCCGGTCCACGGCTACGCGCGCGTGCAGCACGTCAGCCGCCTCGAACCAAAGCTCGTTCACTTTGCCGCGCCAGTCGGGATTCGCCGTGAGGTCGACCGTGTACTCATGCCACCCGCCGTCGCACGTGACCGGCGCGGAGGCGACGGAGCGGGACTGGTCGACCGTGCACTTCGAGGAGATGATCGGCGACGCCTCCGTCCCCCACTTGAGCCGCAGCGCAGGCGCCTTCACGTCACCGAGTCCAGACCGTGCGTTCGGCGTGATGCGCATGCGGAGACTGAACTTGCGGAACTTCTCCGCGGCGAACGGCTGCGGGCGGCAGCGGATGTTGAAGTTGTGCCGGCGGTTGATGACGAACGTTAGCGCCCCGTCGTGGCACTCCACCTCGCCGCCGCCGTACGGCTGACGGTACCAGCCCTCGGTCGTGCCGGAGAATTCCCAGACCGGCTTCGCGACGCGGATGACCGGCGGGAACTCGCGGAGCGGCCGCCCCAGATCTTTCGGCGAAAGGTTCTTCGGCCAGCCGCCGGCCGGCTTCTCGCAGAACGCGTCGCGGATGGCGTCGTACATCGCGAAGCCGTATTCTTCGTTAGGCTCGATGTAGCTGCCCTCCTGCCATTCGTTCACCGGCGCGATCACCACGCGCTTGAGTCCGCGACGCTCGCAGAACCTCCGCGCCTCCCCGCAGAGGATGCGGTACTTCTCCTGCGTGCGCCCGTAGGTGACGCAGGCGTTCTGGAAGCTGCGCGGACGGTCGTCCCACCCCGTCGGGAGAAGCGGCCAGAACGGCAGCTCCGGATAGACGTCCGCGACCTCCCATATCTTCTTCGCCGCCAGGGCCATCAGGTCGAACGACGAATGACGCGGCGAATCTTCCGGAGTGCGGGCTTCGGGACACATGTTGTAGGGTCCGGTGGCTCCGAGGTTGTACGTCATCTGTCCGACAAACCCCAGAGACTGCACGAAGGCGTGCTGCTTCGGGTCGCGCTGCTTCGCGTTGGCCATGTTGATCCAGCAGATGCCGGGCAGCCCGGCGTCCCTGACCATCTTCTCGGAGATCGCGAACGCGCGCTTCACGCCCTCGCCTTTCGCCATTTTTTCGCCCTTCGCCGCGGCCTCGGCGATGAAGTCCTCGTCGATGCGGCTGAGCTGCCAGAGAACGACGACCGGCTTGCCGCCGATCGTGTAGTACTCGGGCGTCTTGAAGTAGTTTTCGAGCCAGTACCTGGTGACGGCGATCTGGTCCGCCGTGGAATGCGATCCGGGCTGATTGTGGTTGGCGTACATCATGTACCACTTGAGGTATCTGCGGAACTTCGCCCTGTAGTATCCCTTCACCCAGTGCTCCAGCCGCCGAGAACCGCGGTTCCAGTACCAGTCGACACAGAACGAGCTGATGCCGTGCTCGACCGCCCACTTGATCTGCCAGTCGATGTTCTCGGGGTCGCCTTCGTCGTACCAGCCGAGGAGCGGCTTTATCTCCGGACGCGTCTGACGCACCATGTCCCATTCAGGCATGTGTTCGGTGCCCGGATAGTAGAGCGCCGTTATTTCGACCGCGCTTTTAACCGGCCGCGGCTCCGGCACGTAGGCAGATTTCCCCCATGCGACCGCCGCCGTCAACGCGGCGAGCAGCGCCGCCGTCCCGCGGACGGCATAATGTTTCTTTTTCTTCATGCATGACATTCTATCAAACTCCCCCGCCTGTGACAATCACCGCGCTACGAAGATGCGCCCACCACTGCGCAGACCCGATTTAGGAGTTTCAGTTCAGACGAAAGTCAAACGTCAGCCGGATCCGTCCCCCGACTTTCTTTCCGTCTTCCGTCGCAGGCGCGAAACGCGCCCTGACAAGCGCCTGGCACGCCGCGGAGTCCAGATCGGCGCACCCGCTTCCGGCGACTACCGACACCGATTCGGCACGCCCGTCCGGGGTCACCGCCGCCTCCACCGTAACCGAACCCTCGCGGCCGTGACGTCGCGCCGAGCGCGGATAGACCGGGACGATCCGTCCGAGTGCGGAGGGTGCGGTAACGACATGTGCGTGTTCTTCATCGCTGCGTTCGACGGCCGGCATAGAAGAGGACGGTTGCCGCATGACAGTCTTTTTCTCTTCGGCGGACGACCTTTCAACAGCCGGGGTGGGCCGGCGCTCCACTGTCCGCACCTCCTGAAGGCGGGCGCTGTCTGTCTCGTCAGACGAAGGGAGCGGCGGGGTCTCCGGCGGTTTTTCATGACAGGGTTCCTTTTCCGGTTCGACCGGCGTTGCGGAATCCGGCGCGGCCGGAGGCGAAACATCGCCGGCGCCGCCGGGGGCGGATTCATCGACAAGCTCGAAAAAACAAGGTTCTTCCACCGGGGCGGGCGTCGGCGTTCGCGACAGGTGCCCGGCGACAAACGCCCCGACAAACAGGGCGTGAATCACCAGCGACGCCGCGAAAGCCTTCCCGCCCATCTCCTGTCGTCCTTCAGAAAGAATAGGCGATCTTGAACATGTACGAACGCCCGGCGCCCGGCCAGAAGTTTTCGCCGTAGGTCGAATAATCGCAGTAGGTTTTGTCGAAGAGATTGTCGACGTCGAACGAGAACGTGAAGCCCTTCAGCCACCGCCACTCAGGCTGATACTGGCACCCGACGGAAAAAAGTCCGTAGCCGTCCAGCTCGCCGGCGCTGTTCCTGAAATCGCTGATGGAGTACTGCTCACCGACGTAGCGGAAACCGCCGCGGACGAAGAACTCGCTCCAGACATACACGTGACCGTCAAGCGAAAGCTGCTGTCTGGGCACGGCCGGCACTCGATACCCGTCGTAATCGCCGTCTTTTATCTCGGCGTTCACCCAGCCGTACCGCAGGCATACGCCGGCCACTTTCTCGCGTTCCCATCCGAAGTTGACGTCGAAGCCCTCACGACGCACGTTGCCGGGAAGATTGAAGTTGTCGAACCGGTATGGATCGTAGTAGATTTCGTCCTCGGTCTCCGATACGTAGAGCACGCCGCCGACGGTGAAATCGTCGAGGAACTTCCAGTCGCCCCCGACATCCACGCTCCACCCCTGTTCGGGCGAAACGACGTTTCCTGACGCATACCCCGTTTCATCTACGAACGGCAGTCTGTAGAAATGAGACCATTTCGCGAAGAGTTTGGCTTCTTCGACCGGACGGTATATGACGCCCGCCTCGCCGGCGGCGAGGTTGTCGTTGCGCGAGGGGTTGTCCAGCGACTTGCTGCGGGTCATGGCGCGTTCGAGACGCGCGCCGGCGAAGACCGAAAGTTCATCCAACAGGAAAAATTCGTCCCTGGCGAAACCGCCCATCGTCCACCGGGACTGGTCCTCCTTCTGCTGCCAGACGTACGTTGGATAGCTGTAACTGTTCCTGCCGCGGCGCAAATCCCAGCGGAGATCGCCGCCGAGGGTGAACTCGTTGTCGAAGGAGCCGATGCGAGAAGTGTTGATGTACTGCGGCAGGAACGACAATGAGTAGCTGCTGAACGGCGAATGCTGATTGTAAGCCGTCACCGAGCCGCCGCCGTAGTCGCGGAAGTACAAGGAAGTGAACTGATCGCGCCGGTACGAATAGGTGAAGACGAACTTGAGGGCGTTGTCGTCGTCGATTTTACCGAGGCCCGAGAAGTTCAGGCCGTACGACGTCCTCCAGTAGTCGTATATGCGGTAGTAGGGGTTGGCGTCGCGGGGGCGGTCTTCCCACACGCCGCGCGAGAGCGGACCCGGCAGCTCGTACTGAGTGTCGGACCAGAACGACGAGAGCTTCAGCCAGGAGCCGTTCTCGAAATCCTTCCGCAGTCCGCCGTTCGCCCGCCACAGGTCGAACCGCGAGTTGGAGCGGTAGCCGTCAGAATGGTCCCAGGAACCGTTGGCCCAGTAGGCGATCATCGCGTCCTCGTCGCCGCCGCGCGTTCCGAGCGAACCGCCGACCGTCCCCCAGCTGCCGGCGTGGATCTCGGCCGAGGTGCGCTTCGAATAGTCCTTTTTTTCGGTGACGATGTTGATTAGTCCGGCCGACGCACTGCCGCCGTGCATGACGGTCTGCGGCCCTGGCAGCACCTCGATGCGCTCGACGGCGTCAAGGGGGATGCGCGAAAAATCGGCCGTGCTCATGTCGGGGTTGTTCAGCGCCTCGCCGTCAACCGTGACGCGGACGCGGCCGGACGAATTCTCGCCGTAGCCGCGCAGCGACACGTCGGTCAGCGCGGGGTTGCCCCCGCCGAGGTGTCGCACGAAAACCCCGGTGCATCTCGCGAGGGCGTCGACGACGTCGCGCGCCCCGCTCGCCGCGATACGCTCGCGGGTGACGATCTCGACGCGCTGCGGCATTTCTTCCGCCGTGGAGTCGATGCGCGAGGCCTCGACTACGACCGGCGGCAGTTCCGCCGTCTCGGTGCGGTTGGTCTCCGTTCGGCCGGCCGCGTCCGCGGCGATCACCGGGAACGAAGCATACGCTGAGGCGAGAACCGCGGCGAACTTCAATGTCTTCATGCTCTCTCACTTTCCCCTCATGCGAGGTACTTGCAGGTTTGTTGACCGGCTCGTGTTCCGACTATGACGGTTGCGCGACAGCGCCTGATTTACACAGGACTTTCCGGTTACCGGCCCGTTGACTGGCGTATTATAGCATATCGACCCGAATTGCGCTATCCGAAGATCTTTTCCGCCGTGCGCACGGCGCCCATTGCGTCACGGCTGTAGAAGTCAGCGCCGATCTTCGCGGCGTAGTCCGCCGTGAGCACGGCGCCGCCGACCATCACCTTGCAGTCCGGCAGCCGGCAGTGGAGCAGTCTGACAGTCTCCTCCATGGCGCCGACCGTGGTCGTCATCAGCGCCGACAGCCCCACGAGACGGCACTTTTCACGACGGGCGGTTTCAAGGATGAGCTCGGGCGGCACGTCGCGCCCGAGGTCGATGACCCTGAAACCGTAGTTCTCCAAAAGCGCGCGTACGATGTTCTTTCCGATGTCGTGGATGTCGCCTTTCACTGTCGCGACGACGATCGGCCCGTTCGCCGCCGCGCCGCCGCCGGTCTTCGCAAGTTCCGCGCGGATGACGTCGAACGCCGCGCCCGCAGCATCCGCCGCCATCAGAAGCTGAGGGAGAAACACTCGCTTCTCCTCGAACCCTTTACCGACTTCCTCCAGCGCGGGCACGATTCCCCAGTCGATGACGGAGACGGGGGCCTTCCCCGCGGCAAGTTCGGCCCTGGCCGCTCCGGCGGCGTCGGATTTAAGCCCGCGGCGAATCGCCACGGCGAGCGGCGAAGCGGCGCCTGATGGGATGGCAGCGCTTGAAGAACTGGAAGAACCAACCGGCGCGGCAAGCCCAACCACCTTCGGCGCGAAGCCAATCCACTCCTCGCAGGAGCGGTCGCGGCCGGTGAGCGCACGGTAGGCGCGGTAGGCTGTCATCATCTCCGCCGAAAGCGGGTTGATTATCGCGGCGGAAAGCCCCTCCCCCATCGCCAATGTGTAGAACGTCGCGTTCAGCTGCGGACGGGCGGGCAGCCCGAAAGAAATGTTGGATACGCCGAGAATCGTCCGGCAGCCGAGCTCCGCGCGGATGCGCCGGACCGTCTCCAGCGCCGCGTTCGCGCTCGTCGCGTCCGCGCTAACCGCGAGCGAGAGCGCGTCGAAAACGAAGTCGCAGGGGCCGAGACCGTACTCCGCCCCGCGCGAAAGGATACGCCGCGCGATTTCGATGCGGCCGTCGGCCGTCGGCGGAATGCCATTTTCGTCGAGCGTCAGCGCAACCGCCACGCCGCCGTATTTCGCGACGAGCGGCAGCACGGCGGACATCGACTCCTCCCTGCCGTTCACCGAGTTGACGAGCGCCTTGCCGTTGTAATGCCGCAGCGCGCGGTCAAGCGCCGCCGGATCGGACGTGTCGATCTGCAGCGGCAGATCGGTTACGCTTTGCACTGCGTCTACGGTGCGCTCAAGTACGGCCGGCTCGTCCAGTCCCGGCACGCCGACGTTGACGTCCAGAACCGCCGCGCCGGCCTCCGCCTGCGCGACGGCCTCGCGGAGCACGTAGGCGGTGTCCCCTTCCGTCAGCGCCGCTTTGAGCCGCTTCCTGCCGGTCGGATTGATCCGCTCGCCGATGACGATCGTATCGTCGGAAGGAATCTCCAGCGCGCGGATGCCGGAGGAGATGACGCACTTAAGGACATGAGACGTGAGACGTGGTAATTTGTCCGGCGCCGATGCCTCTTGTACCGCCGCGATGTGCGCCGGCGTGGTGCCGCAGCAGCCGCCGACGATCCGCGCGCCGGCGCTGACGAGACCGGCGACGTCCTCGGCGAACTCCTCCGGACCGACGGTGAACACCGTCTCGCCGTCGACTACCCTGGGCAGTCCCGCGTTGGGCTTCACGATGACGGGCCGCGACGTGGCGCGGACGAGCCGCTCGACGTACGGCAGCATCAAATCCGGCCCGAGCCCGCAGTTGAAACCGAGCGCGTCGACGCGAAGCCCGTCGAGCAGCGCGGCGACGCATTCAACGTCTCCGCCCGTGAGCAGTTTGCCGTCCTCGCCGAGGGCGACTGTGGCGAAGACGGGCAGCCGGCAGTTCTCTTTCGCTGCAAGCACCGCGGCCTTGAGTTCACGGGTGTCGCCCATCGTCTCCACGACGACGAGATCGGCTCCCGCGTCCGCGCCTGTTTTCACCTGCTCCGCGAATGCGGCGTATGCGTCGTCGAATTCGAAGTCGCCCGCGGGCTTGAGAAGTCTGCCGGTGGGGCCGACATCGAGCGCTACGAAGCGGGGCTTCTCCGGTGCCGCCGCGGCGGCGGCTTCCTTCGCTATGCGAATGCCGGCCGCGACAACCTCCTCCAGCGGGGCGTCCCCGTGGTATTTCGCCGCGTTCGCCCCGAAAGTGTTGGCGTAGACGATATCCGAACCGGCGGCCAAATATGCGTCATGCACCGCGCGGATGTCGTTCGCGCGCGTCAGGTTCCAGAGTTCCGGAATCTCCCCGGGCTTGAGTCCGCGTTCCTGCAACTGCGTCCCCATCGCCCCGTCAAGTACGAGTCCGCCCTTCGCTGCAACATCCAAGATGTTCATGAGCGCATTATATCACAATACCGGCGGCCCTGCTACTTAAGTCCGGTCGCGGCGGCGATCGGCTGGTAGTCGTTGGTGAGAATCGTGTCGACGCCCATCTCGAGAAAGCGCTTGGCCTCTTCGGGGTCGTCCGACCAGAACACATTGACGCGCAAGCCGGCGGCATGGGCGCGCTTGATCGTGTCTTCGTCGAAATACGGTTTGAACAACTGCACCATCCGGCAGCGGTGGCGGACGGCCTCGTCGACGATGTCCGGCCCCTTCTTGAACCCCATGCAGCGGGGTATCTCCGGCGCGAGACGCGCCAATCGGTCCTGCACGTCGCCGTTCTCGGTCATGAAATAGACGTGCCGCTGGGCGTCGTAGGCGTAGATGAGGTCGACGATCTTCTTCAAGTCCATCTCCCTCCACGCCTGGCCCTTGACATGGATGTTCATGAGCGTGTGGCAGGAGAACTTCGCGAGCAGTTCGTCGAAGCGCATGATGCGAAGGCCTTTGAAATTGGGGCTCTTCTTGATGCCGAAATCGAACGCCAGCAGCTCCACGTACGAATGATCGACGACTTTGCCGGTGCCGGTGGAGACGCGGTCCAGCGTCCCGTCGTGGATGGAGACGATCTCGCCGTCGGTCGTCCACCAGAGGTCAAATTCCACCTCCGAGGCGCCTAGCGCGACCGCGGCGCCGATGGCCGGCAGGGAGTTCTCCGGCGCGACGGCGCTGAACCCGCGATGGGCGCAGAGACGCTTCGCTGGCGCTTCGTCAAAGCCCGGGACGATCGCAGGACCCGCGGGGCGGTACTGCCACGGACGCCGTCCGATCTCCACGTACTCGGGATGCGTGGCGGGGGGATTGCCGAAGCCGGCTGGCTTCAAGTACTTCGCCTTCGGGTCGAACGAGATGTCAAGCGTCCCCGCATGGCTTTTGAGGTTGCCGAGTATCTTTCCCGTGGGTGCGACCACCATGGAGGATCCGCCGCAGGGTGAATCCTCGCCGAGACTGACCGAGGCGCGGACAAGATATGCCCCCGTGTTGTAGGCGCAGAATGCGTTGATGAACTCCAGGGCGTCGAGCCGGTCGCTCCGCTGGAGGGAGCATCCGACGACGACATCAGGCTTCGCGCGGGCGATGGCCGAGAACGACTCGAAGAAGTAGAAGTCGTAGCAGGTGAGGAACGCGTACTTGACGCCGCCGATCGTCAGAGTGTATGGTTCCGACCATTCCCGCGTGTACGAAACGTCGAACCCGAGCGTGTTCCGCTCGCCCGCCGTCACGTGCCGCTTGTAGTACCGTCCGACGCAACTGCCGGACTTGTCGAAGGCGAAGGTGGTGTTGCGGGGTCCGAGGTCCGTCTTGTCGATTGCGTTCACGAACAGCGTCGCGCCGCAGCGCTTCGCGGTGGCGGCGGACTTCTCGAGAAGCGGTGCGTTGTTCGCCGCGACCGCCGCGTCGTACTCCGCCCTGGTCCGCGTCCGCGCGGGAACATCGCTGAACTCGGGCAGGACAATGAGATCGAGACTGGCATCGCATTTGTCGAGCTCGGCCATGAGCCACTTGAAACTCGCCGACACGCCGTCCGCCGATGGCGCGTACGGCGGCTGGATTACGCGGGCCTTCAACTCCGCCGCCGACAGCGAAGCGCTCAACGCGAGGGCGGAAAACAGGAATAAGTTTTTTTTCATTTCGCCTCCATGGGTTTGTTTTCTTCGAGATGGTCACGGAAGAAACGGTCGGCGACCAGCGCAATCGCACCGTCTCCGGTCACGTTCGCAGCAGGGCCGTATCCGTCCAGCGCAAGATAGAACGTCATCACCAGCGCGGTTTCTTCGGGGGTGAAACCGAAGACGGACCCAAGCAGTCCGACGCTCGCCATAAGCACTCCGCCCATCACTCCCGGCGCGGCCACCGCCGCGATCGCCATGAGAAAGATGAAATTCGCGAACTGCGCGGCGGAGAGCGCGTGTCCGAAGATGATGGTGATCGCGAGCGCGCTCGTCGTGAGTTTGATGGAGCTGCCGACCATGTGGACGTTCGCGCAGAGCGGAACGGTGAAATTGCGGACGCCCTCCGACACTCCGTTTCTGCGGCAGCAGTTGAGCGTGACCGGAATTACCGCCGAAGACGAAGCGATGGAAAGCCCCGTCAGATAGGCGGGCAGCATGTTCCAGAGACAGGCGATGGGATTCCGCCTCGCGATCGCCCCGGCCGCGACGTAGAGCATGGCGAGGTACACGATCGTCAGCCCCCACCCCGTTCCGATTACCTTGAACATCGCCCCAGCCGTGGCCGCGAACTTGCCCGCCGCGGTCATCTCGCACATCATCGTGAGGATGTAGAACGGGAGTCCGGGGATGATCACCTCCGTGATCGCAAGCTTCACTATGGCGCCGAATTCCGCTGCGCCGCGCCGGAGCGCCGCGGAGTCGGTTACCACGATGCCGATGCCGGTCATAAACGACAGTGCGAGAGCGGTGAGTACGTCGCATACGGGCGGAATCTTCAGGGCGAAGTACGGCGCGAATTCCTTGGCCCCCTCCGCGCCGGCGAGCATGCCCTTGACGACGTAGTGCGGCAGCAGAGCCCCCGCGGCGAAGTAGGCGAAGAACCCCGCGGCCACGGTGGAGAAGTACGATACTACCATCACGAAGGCGAGCATCCGCCCGGCGCCGCGTCCGACCTCGGCGATCGCGGGAGTGACCAGGCCGAGAATCAGAAGCGGGACGATGAACTTCAGAACCTGCGCGAAGAGCGCGTTGAAAGTCTTGAGGACGCGCACGCCGACCGTTCCCGCCGCCCCGCAGTTCGCGAAGACGAACCCCAGCGCCACGCCGCACGCCAGCGCGATAACCACGCGTCTCAAAAGCCCCAATCCCCGTTTTTTCATTTCAGCCTCTTCATTCCCCGCGCACGGCGGTCTCAGGGGATCCGCCTCACTCCGATTGCGGCAGATACTGATTTCGACGGCACCATCAGCAGCGTGCCGGTGAGCGACACGCCGACCGTGCGCGGGGTGTCGAGCATCGCGAGCAGTTCGCGCTGGGCGGTGAGCGGCCAGTCGCCGTAGCCGGGCGAATACCGCCGAATCAGTTTCTCGCCGGGGGGGAGTTCGGCGCCGATGGCGGTCTCGGTCTCGTCCATCCAGCTCTCCATGAACGCCGCGCCGATCGCCTGCACGATGAGCGCATCGGCGCCGGAGACGGCGGCGCACCGCCGCTGGAGCGAGTCGACGCCGGCTCCGAGCGTGCCGCAGACGAGCACGGCGTCCTCGCAGCCGGCGAGATGGCGCAGGAGCGTCGTTCCCGGCGACGGAATCGCCGAGACTGCGACGCGCCGCCAGACTCGCGCCGGGCGCATCGCCTTGCGCACCTCCCCGGTAAGTTCGTCGATGCGCTTGGCGAGCGCCCCGTCCGGGGTGCGTCCACCCATGCGCAGGTAGGCAGAAATCTCCCTGGCGGCAACCTCCATCTCAGCCGCCGATTATGGAACGCAGGTTGCGCATTATCCGCGCACCGATTTCGGGACGGTTCATCGTGTAGACGTGGACGGCGTTGACGCCGTTGGCGAAGAGATCGACGATCTGTTCGGTGGCGTAGGCGACGCCGGCGTCGAGCATGGCCTCCGGGCGGTCTCCGAAACGGTCGACGATGGCTTTGAACCGGCTCGGCAGATAGGTGCCGGAAAGCCGGCAGATGCGCTCGATCTGCCGCCCGTTCGCGACAGGCATGATGCCGGCGATGACCGGCACCGTAACGCCGCGGTCGCGGAGTTTGGAGAGGAATCTGTAGAAGTCGTTGTTGTCGAAGAACATCTGCGTCGTCAGAAAATCAAGCCCAGCGTCGGCCTTTTCGCGCAAATAACCGATGTCGTCTTCGATGTGAGGGCACTCAGGATGCCTTTCGGGATAACACGCGCCGCCGAGGCAAAGACCGGGGGCGATGCGCTTGAGAAACCGCACGAGATCCACCGCATGGACGAACCGGCCCGAGGCGATGTCGGCGCCGGGCGGCGCGTCGCCGCGCAGTGCGAGGACGTTGGAAACGCCCGACTTGCGCAGAGCGGCGACTTGGGCGCGGATGTCTCGTTCGGTGGAGAGAACGCAGGTCAGGTGCGCCAGCGCCGTCGTGCGGCAGTCGCGTTCGACGAACGCCGCGACGGAGGCGGTGTCGGCGTTGCCGCCGCCGCCGGCGCCGTAAGTCACCGAGATGAACGACGGACGCTCTCCGGCGAGACGGGCCACGGCGCGCTTCACCGGGGCGAACGGGGCGTCCTTTTTCGGCGGGAAAACCTCGAACGAAACCGCCGGTTTCCCGGCTGCAAGCATATCTTTGATTTTCATTGGCTTAATTATACCATAAACGGCCGACCCGCGGCGGAACGACCGGCTAAGCTCCCGCGGCGGGGCTGCAGCCGAGCGCGGCAAGGAGCCGCTCTTCGGCGTGCCGCCTGTCGAACACCCAGTCGACGCTCCAGGCGCGGTGCATTTTCCAGCCGAAATTCTGCAGCACCTGCGGACGGAGAACGTCACGGTCGCGTACCGTCAGCTGCGATGCGTAGCGGGGTCCGTCGCACTCGATCCCCAGAACATACCTGCCCGACGAATCAAGCACCGCGACGTCAACCGGCAGCGACGTGCGGCCGACGTCGAGATCGTACCGGAGGCCGTGCCGGTCAAGACACTCGCAGATGAGCTTGACTATTACTTCGGGCTTGGCCGCGCGCTTCTCCGCATCGCCTTCCAAATGGCCGGTTTCGGCGTACTCGAGCAGCGCCTTCAGGTGTTTCACGCCGTCGGAATTAACCCGGTCCGCGTGAATGTCGCCGCTGCGCACCGACGAGAAAAGAATCACCTGCTCGCGCGCCCGGGTCACCGCGACGTTGAGCCGGCGCTCGCCGCCGGTGCGGTTGACCGGTCCGAACGACATCGCGAAACGCCCCTTGTCGTCCGGCGCGTAAGTCATCGAGAAAATTATCACGTCGCGCTCGTCGCCCTGCACGTTTTCGAGGTTCTTGACGAAGAACGGGTCGTCCGCGGAGTCGTCGAAAAACTCCGCCGCCCACGGAACACCCTCCGAACGGCGCTCGACGATGTCGGCGATGAGACGCTGCTGTGCCACGCTGAAAGTGACCACGCCCCAGCTGCGCCGGCGTTCGGCAGGATCTTCGAGCCGCTCGAAAATATAGTCCGCTATGGCTTCGGCCTCGGCACGGTTCGTGTGCGACGAATGGTCGAACACGCCCCCTTCCACGAATCGGAACGACACGCCGAGACGGTCGCTTTTCACCGCCGCTGGGAAGGTGTTGAGTCTGTCGCCGTAATAGAAACGGTTGCTGAAGGCGATGAGCGACTCGTGACGGCTGCGGTAATGCCAGTTCAAATAGGCGGAATGCAGACCGTTCGCGAGGCATTCATCAAGCACGCTTTCAAGATCTTCGGTGGCGGTTCCTTCGTCGTCGTCGTCGCGCCCGTCGCCTTTCATGAAGAAACTGGTCGGCGGAAGCTGCTTGGGGTCTCCCACGCAGATCAGCTGCCTGCCCCTGGCGATCACTCCCACCGCGTCCCAAACCGTCATCTGCGAAGCCTCGTCGAACACCACGAGATCGAAAGGTTCCCCGCCGACCGGCAGATACTGCGCCACCGACAAGGGGCTCATCAGAAAACACGGCTTGAGCCGCATGGCGAGCGGACCGGCCTCCGCAAGCAGGCGGCGGGGCGGCATGAAACGCTTTTTCTTCTCGCATTCGCGTTTCAGCAGCCCCAGCTGCCGCTTCGTTTCAGGGTCGATTCTCCCTTCCAGCCGTTTGCCGTCGGCGGTTTTCTGCGCCGGCGGATGTTCAATGGCGTACAGGCGTTTCGAAAGCGTCGCCACGACGTACTTGCGAACCGATTCGGTGTAGGCGCCGTCCAGCTCGCGGTAACTGGCGATCCGTTCGTCCCGCATCGCGCCCGAGAAGCCCGACAGCGCCCGCGAACGGGACATAAGGGTGATCAGCGTCTTCTCGGCGCAGCTGTCTTCAAACACCCGCGCAGCGTCTTCACCGGGGAATCTCCCGGCTTCAAGCGCCTCGACAAGTCCGCGGCACCCCCCGCGCAACGCACCGAGACGGTTGGCTCGGTAGGCAAGCACCGTCCTGAGACCGCCGAGATGCTGCCGCAAATTCATCATGCCGGTGCGCGCCTCTTCAACCGAGGCCGGGAAGAGCGGAAAATCGACGGTCCTTTGAGCGGCGGCGAGTATTTTCTGCCAGAGCGTTTTGCAAAAGCGCCTGAACGCGCCGCTCTCCGAAAGCGCGGCGAGAAAGGCGTCTACCTGCCGAGAAACTTTCGCTTCGAATTCGGGCGACCATTCGCAGCCGCGAACCGGTTTAAGCGCCTCGAAATCGGCGCGGTCGAGGCCTTTCCAGGCGTCGGCGGCGGTTTTCACGGCTCCGCGCAGCCCGTCGAGAACCTCCTGGGACGCCGACGCCGTGTCGAAAGAAACGAGCGACGCCTCAGCCTGGGGGTGTTTGTCGGCGCGCCGCTGCAGACAGTCGTAGGCGCTCATCCCGTTGGCGCACGGAGCGTGCAGATCCCGTACGTAGGCGCCCAGTTCGTCGATCGCAGCGGCGACACCGGCGCAGGTTCCCGCCCAATGCGCGGGATTGCGCCCCGCCGTGACCGCGAGCGCCTCCGAAAACTGCCGCATTACGTTCGCCTTGTCCGCCTTGTTGGAATGCAGCTCCAGGCAGAACGGGGCGAGCCCGCAAGACGCAAGCCTGCGGTAGACGACGTCGAGGGCGGCCTTTTTCTCCGACACGAACAGCACGCGGCGCCCCAGCGCCAGATTGTGGGCGATGATGTTGGTTATCGTCTGGGACTTGCCGGTGCCGGGCGGCCCGTGCAGAACGAAAGATTTGCCTAACGCCGAATAAATGACGGCCGCGAGCTGCGAAGAATCCGCGCTCATCGGGCAGTGCAGCCGGTCGGGGTGTACGTGCTTTTCAACTTCCTCCGCCGGGAACACGCGAACCCGGTCGTCGAAGATGCCCGCCCCCCCGACGAGGTGCGCCACGAAAGGCTGGCGTTTGAATTCCTCGAGATGGTCGGTAAGGTCCTTCCACAGCACCACTTTTGAAAACGCGAACATTCCGAGGGCGACTCCGGTCGTGACCGACCATCCGGCGCGTTCGCGCACGGCGGCGGCGAAAACGTCGAACACGGCCTTCGCGTCCGGGTCGCCGTCGCCGAAACCGTCGCCGGCCACCCCGCCCACGCTCATCCCGAACTGCTGACGCATCATTTCGGGAATGCAGAAGTTGACCACCGCGTCCTCTTCGGTCCGCTGCAGTTTGTAGCCCGTCGCGGCGTTCTGGCGCACAAGCCGCGCCGGCACGAGCACGAGCGGCGCGCGGTGCATGTCGCCGCCCGGCTTTTCGTTCCAGTTGAGAAAACCGACCGCGAGAAAAAGCGAGTTGACGCCGGACTCGCTGCATGCGGATCTGCTGACGCGGTAGAGTTCTTTAAGGCGGCGCTTGACGTCCTTCTCCGGCAGTGACGCCGTGAAAGGCAGATCCTCCTCGTTTTCCACCTGCAAATACGGCGCGACGCCCGTCCACGCCTCGGCGTCGCCCCACGCCGCGCCGTCCTGCATCGGAAGAAACTTCGCAGAATCCCTCGCGTTCAGGAGGGGGTTCCGCAACGACATGTCGAGAAGCTTGCGCTTCCACCGTTCAACTCTTGATTCCGCCACGATATATCTTTCCTTGTTGACACCGTATTCCGGCGGGGGAGACCGCCGCCATTCAACTTCTCGGCAATTTTATAAAATTCGGGAAAATGCGTCAACCCCCTTGCGCGGCATCGGGTGAATATGATATAATTACAGGCAATCTTTCCACTTCGGGTGTGGCGCAGTGGTAGCGCAGTTGACTGTTAATCAATTGGTCGCTGGTTCGAATCCAGCCACCCGAGCCAATTTAAAGTGCATGAGTGCCGGGAGATAGGGGAAACAGTGGAGTCCTCCCGGTCGTTGTTTCTCGATTATCTGCGTCAATCTGCCCGCCCTGCAGTCCGGCGGCAGGAAGAGAATCTCCACCGTCGTGAGATTCGCCTCGTCCATCAGCTCGCAGAACCGCAAAACCGAATAACAGGCACGGTCGTTCCTTTCGCCGGCCACCCGCTTTGGAGACATGACCGGCTCGCCCTTGCTATCGCGGCGGCGATCCGGCCCCCTTGCAATTCACTCCTCTTTTGTAGTAAAATGAAAGGCATGCATCCGGGAGAGATTGAAAGCCTTCGAAAAACAGCGGGAGAACCTGCATGAAACGCCAGTCCTCGCATTCCGTCCGCCTCGCTCTGCTTTCGCTGTCCGCGGTTCTGCCGTGCGCGGCGGTCACCGCCCCCGGCGCGGGCGCGCTGCCGGCCGAAGACATCGATTACATGAATCGCAAATGGCGCGAGGGCGCCGTTGACGCCGCGTCCGGTCTCGACGCTGACGGGATGCTCGCCGAATGGCGGACGCTCGTCGACGCCGCTCGCGACGAGCCGTGGCAAATCACCAAGGCGAAAATGTTCGCCGCGTCATGCGACCGCGTCGCGATCGGCGTTTCTCCGCACGACTGGTTCCCGGCTGTCGCCGCGTGGTCGTTCCACCGGCGGCACCCCTTCTGGAAAATCACCCATCTCCGCGCGAAATCCGTCGACGCCCGCCGTTCGCCGGGGCTCGCCGGGAAAATCGCGGCCGGCACGACCAACGGTCTCTGGGTCGTCTGGAAAGACTACTCCCACTGCGCGCCGGATTGGGACTACATACTGCCGCTCGGATTTCCCGGCATGCGCGCCAGACTCATGGAGAACCGGCGCGACACCGACTACTACCGCGCCCGCGAAATCGCCGCGGACGCGATACTGAGGTTCGTAGGGCGGTTGGCGGCGAAGGCGAAGGCGGCCTCGGCCGGCGCGGGCGGGCGCGTCGGCGCGCAGGCGAAGGCGCTCGCCAATCTCGTCAACGGCCCGCCGAAGACGACCTACGAAGCGCTCCTTTTCATCTATCTCGAATGGGTGATGGGAGAGAACTTCGACGCTTTCCAGGTCAGAACGCTCGGCAACCTCGACCGGCTGCTCACGCCCTACTACCGCGCCGACCTCGCGGCGGGCCGCACCACCGAAGCGGAATTCCGCGACCAGCTGCGCCATTTCTGGTGGCAGTGGGGCGCCATCGACAACTACTACGGCCAGCCCGTGTATCTCGGCGGCACGAAGGCGGACGGCACGACGGAATTCAACGAGGTTTCGCGTATCATCCTCGAAGAACACGACGCGCTCGGCCTGCCCACTCCGAAGATGCACATCAAGACCGGCCCTTCGACTCCGGACTGGGTCTGGCGGCAGACGCTCGACCTCGCCCGCCGCCAGAGGTCCGTCACTTTCTGCGGCGAGGAGCCGATCGCCAAGGTTGTCAAAGGTCTCGGCTACACCGACGAACAGGCCCGCACCTGCGCGATATGGGGCTGCTACGAGTGGGGAATCCGCGACAGCTGCAACGACACCATCCCCTCCTACGTGAACGCCGTGAAGCCGGTGGAGACGCTGCTCGCCGAGGCGCGCTCGGGCGCGTTCGCGGCGAAAGACTTCGACGCTTTTCTGGAAGCTTACATGAAGCAGTTGGAGACCAATGTCGCCGCGGCGAGGGAACTCGCCTTCGAGACGGAGAAGTGGGTGCACGAGGTGAATCCGTCAATGCTCTTTTCGCTCTCCATCGCCTACAGCGTGAAGACCGGCAGAGACGCCTTCCACGACGGCACCGAACACGGCAACAACTCGCACATCCTCCTCGTCGGGCTGGGCAGCGCCGTCGACTCGCTCCTCGCGGTCAAGGAATTCGTCTACGACAAGAAGGTCGTTTCGCTTGCGGAGCTGGGCCGGATTCTTGCAGTGGACTGGGAAGGGCACGAGGAGCTGCGGCTTAGGATGAAGAACTC
>JAGCAM010000028.1 GCA_017652705.1 Kiritimatiellia bacterium
GCGTAGAACATGCCGCGGTGGATGCGGCTCGGCACGAGGTAGTCGCGCGCGCCTTCGGGAGAGGAGGCGGTGAGAACCGGCGTCTGGAACTCGTTGAAGCCCTTCGCCCACATCTGTTCGCGCAGAAAGCGGATCACCTTCGAGCGGAGGATGATGTTGTTGTGCAGCTTCTCGCGGCGGAGGTCGAGGTAGCGGTGCTTGAGGCGCACGTCCTCGCTCTCGTCGGCCTTCTCGTCGGGGATGTAGATCGGCGTCACCGCGGAGGCCGACTCCATGACGAGTTCGTTCGCCTCGATCTCGACCTCGCCGGTCGGCAGGTCGGGGTTGATTGTGTCGGGCGTCCTCAGCTTCACTTCGCCCGTCACGGTGATGACGCTCTCGAGGTGGGCCTTCTCGACAGTGCCGAAGAAGCTGCGTGAAGGATGGACGACGATCTGCGTGAGGCCGTAGTGGTCGCGGAGGTCGACGAAAAGGATTCCGCCGTGATCCCTGAGGCGGAACATCCAGCCCGAGAGACGGACGGTCTTGCCCGCGTCGCTTGCGCGGAGTTCGTTGCAGTTGTGTGTACGGTAAGGATGCATGTATGGTTTCTCCGAATCGGTGCATATTATACCAAATTTTTGATATACTATGTGAAATGAAGATGGTGTTGTCATTTGCGGCGGTGATGACGGCGGCGGTCGTTTCGGCCGCGTCGCCGAAGTATGTTTTTCTCTTCATTGGCGACGGAATGGCCGTTCCGCAGCGCATGGTGGCGGAGGAATTTTCACTGGCGACCGGCAACGGGCCGCTCGCGATGAACGCGCTGCCCTACCAGGCGACGGTGCGCACAAAGTCGGCGGACGCCATAATCACCGATTCGGCGGCGGCGGCGACGGCGATCGCGTGCGGGGAAAAGACCAAGAACGGCATGATCGGGGTGCGGCCTGACGGTTCCCGGCTGAAGTCGGTCGCGGAGGCGGCGGCGGCCCGCGGCATGAAAGTCGGCATCGTGACAACCGTGACGGTGGTGCACGCCACGCCGGCGGGTTTTTACGCCCACCGCGCCAACCGGGGGGATTCCTACCGCATCGCCCTCGATCTCGTGGCGAGCGGTTTCGATTATTTCGCCGCCGGCGGGGTGTACGACAGGTTTGACGACGTGAAAGACCCGGAATACCGCGGCAACGTTTTCGAACTCGCGAAGAAGTCCGGCTACACGGTGTGCATCGACGACCGCAACGCGTGGGCGGCGCTGAAACCGGGCTCCAAGTCGTGGTCGGTCTTCGGCGCCGACGGAATGCAGTTCTCGATCGACGCCGACGGTTCCCAGCCGACGCTCGCCGAGATGGTGGGCAAGGGCGTCGAACTGCTCGACCAGCCGCGCGGGTTCTTCATGATGTGCGAAGGCGGCAAGGTGGACTACGCCGGACACGCGAACGACGCCGCCACCGATCTGCGGGAAGTGCTGGCGCTCGACGATGCGGTCAAGGTCGCCCTCGAATTCCAGAGCAGGCGGCCTGACGAAACACTGGTGGTGGTGACCGGCGATCATGAAACCGGCGGGATGTCCATGGGCTTCGCCGGCACCGGCGGCAAGTTCATCGTCGAACTGCTCGCGAAACAGAAGACGTCGGCGGGGCAATTCTCCGAAGACATGAAAAAGTACATCGCAGCGCGCGGCGGCAAGGTCGAGTTTGAAGAGGTCAAGCCGGTCCTCACGCGCAAATTCGGTCTGGAGTTCGGCGACGGCGGCGACAGGCGGATGCGGGTGACGGCGGCGGAGGAACGCGCCCTCGCGAAGGCGTTCGCGGAGGATGTCGTCAGGGTGCGCAAACGTCTCAAGGACACGACGGCGCACGACGTCGCCAGACTTTACGTCTTCGCGCAGGCGGCGAAGAACGTGCTGAACGCCCACGCCGGGGTGGGATGGAGTTCCGGTTCCCACACCGCGCTGCCTGCGCTGACCTCCGCGAAAGGGCCTGGCGCGGAGATGCTCGTCGGAATGAGCGACAACACCGACATCGGCAAGCGCATGAAAAAACTGTTCGAATAGCGTCGGAGCGGCGGATGAATGCGGTTCGTATCGCGCCTTTGGGGGTGTTGGCGGCGGCGTGCGCCGCGATGTGGCTGCTGCCGCCGGCGGCGGGCGTCGCGAACGACGGCGGCGTGCGCATGCGCGCGAAAATCGCCGCTGTCGACAATTCAGCGTTGAAGCTGACCGGTCTTCTCGAGTACGGCACGCAGGGGCTGGAGGTTGAAATGCTCGAAGGCCCGGCCAGGGGAGAACGCTTCCACGCCGCGAACGAAATGCGCGCCCAGCTCGACATCGACAAGAAATTCTCCCCCGGCGACGTTGCCGCCGTAACATGGCCGGCGGGCGGTGCGCGGCAGGGCGACACGCTCGTCGCGCGCGACCACTGGCGCCTGGGCTGGATGGCGCTGCTGTTCGTTTTGTTCGCCGCGCTTCTGACCGCCTTCGGCGGCTGGACAGGGGTGAAAGCGCTTTTCAGCTTCGCGTTCGCCTGCTTCGCCGTGTGGAAGGTGATGGTTCCGCTGTGTCTCGGCGGCTGGAGCGCTTCATGGACCGCGTTCGCCGTCGTCTCCATACTCGCCGCCGTCATCATGTATCTTGTCGCCGGGGCTACGCGCAAGGGAGTCGCCGCCTTTTTCGGCGCGATGACCGGCGTCGCCGCCTCTCTCGCGCTCGCGCACTTCTTCTCCAAAGCGGTGCACGTCAACGGGGCGACGATGCCTTTCGTGCAGGCGCTTATGTACTCAGGCTATTCCGACCTCGACATGGCGGACGTCTTCGCCGGCGCCGTCATCCTCGCCTCCTCCGGGGCGGTGATGGATCTGGCGATGGACATCGCCGCGGGCGTCGGCGAAGTGAGCGGGCACAATCCGGAACTGCCGCGGCGGGAACTTTTTCTCAGCGGTGTGCGCATCGGCAGATCGGTGGTGGGCACGATGACGACCACGCTGCTGCTCGCCTATTCCGGCGGCTATCTCACGCTGCTGATGGTGTTCGCCGCCCAGGGCACGGCTCCGCTCGACTTCATCAATTCGACGCTGGTTTCGGCCGAAGTCGTGAAAACGCTGGTCGGGAGTTTCGGTCTAGTGTTGGTGGCGCCGGCCACGGCGGCGGTGAGCGCATGGACGTTCTCTTCCGCCGCCGCGAAAGCTAAGGGGGGGGTGGATCATGCACAGGTTGCTGGTTGAGGCTTCGGCGCTATCGGAGGATTCTCCGCGCCTGCCGCCGTCGGCGGCGAGGCACCTGAAGGTTTTGCGGCCGAAAACCGGCGAACCGGTCGAACTTTTCGACGGCCGGGGCCGTTCGCGGGTTTACCGCTGGGAAGGGGAAAGCGGGCTGAAGGCGGTTTCCGCCGCATCCTTTGCGGAGCGTCCGCCGCCGCTCACTCTCTTCGCCTGCGTCACCAAAGGGTCGCGATGGGATTGGACGGTGGAGAAGTCCGTGGAACTGGGCGTCACGCGGATCGTGCCCGTTCTGAGTGCAAGAACGATCGTGCGTCTGCCGCCCGGGGAGCGGGCGGGGAAGTGCGCCCGCTGGCGCAGGATCGCGGAGGACGCTGCGCGGCAGAGCGACGCGAAATGGCTGCCGGAGATACTTGAAGCGGTTGATTTTGAAGCTGCGGCGGCGATGGCGGCGGAAACAACCTGTTTCACCGGGGCGTTGACCGAGCCGCCGTCTCCTCCGCTGGCGGCGGCCGTCGCCGGTACGCCGCCCGGAAACGGCGGTTACGCGGTCTTCATCGGTCCCGAAGGCGATTTCACCTCCGGAGAACTCGCTTCTCTCGCTGCGGTGTCGGTTCCGACGAGTTTCGGGCCGTCGATTCTCCGCGCCGAGACGGCGGCGGTGTTCGCGGTGAGCGTCGTCGCGGCGCTGAGCCGGGCGGTTACTGCCGCATGAGTGGGTTGCGAAAAAAGTTAATTTCACCCTGGAATGTCCCCCCCCCCCCTTGCGGACGGCGGCGGAGATTTGATACAATGAAGGAGAACGGCGGGGAAGAAAATCGCCTCTCCGCGAACAACTCCGCGAACAACCATAATAATGAACGAACATATAATCAGGAAAGAGATGAAAAAGAGAGTCGCCGTATGCGCGGCACTCGCGGCCGTCTTGGTCGGGTGCGCGATGTTCGCGCCGAAAACCTTCGACGGCGTCGACATCGCCCCCGGCGACATGCACGCTCCGGATCTGACCCGGCTCGACTGCGTGAGATGCCCCGGCGGCGACCCCATCGTGGTCGTCAGGGGAGACAAGGCGCTGCTGCCCGTCGTGTGCAGGCAGGGCATGGAGCGGCCGGCGAAATATCTGGCCGAGACGATTTTCGAGATGACGGGGGCGAAGCCCGCGGTCATCGTCGAGCGCAACAACGGCAAGGCGGTGACGAACGCGCCGGCGTTCTACATAGGCGACACCGACGCCGCGAACCGTGCGGGGCTGCTGCCGTTCCGCAAGAAGAAAGGCCGGTGGGACGGTGTGGAGTCCGAGCGCTTCAGGGTGCTGACGAAGGACGGCTCGGTGTATTTCATCGGCGCGGCGCACCACGCGGTTTACGACTGGTGCGAACGCCAGCTCGGGGTGCGTTTCTACTGGCCGCGGCGGCCGTCCGAAATGTACGCCGGCAAAGGCACGAACTACATCTACGGCAAGTGCACGATACCGACGAAGGGCCTGGCGGTGCGGCCGGTGGACTACGAGGACCAGCCGGTTTTCGACTGCCGCAACAACTGGCCCTACGGCGGCACTGCGTGGAACGTCGCTTCGAAAGGCGCCGACACGCACCGCGGCGGCGTCAACGTGCACGCGCCGCACGGCTGGTACAAAGACACCAACCTCGTGGCCAGGCTGCCCGACATCTTCGCGCGCACGTCGGAAGGCCGCCGCGCGACCTCGCCGCTGCTGTGCTACGGCAACCCGAAGACGCTTGAATACTACAAGGAGCGCATCGTCGACGAAATCGAGCACGGCAAGTCGGCCGGCGGCATCGTCAACATGCGCACCAAGGTCGTGACCGTTTCGCAGTGGGACTGCGGCGTGTACTGCACCTGCGAATACTGCGAGAAGCTCTTCGACCCGAAACTCGGCCAGAGCGGTTCGGCGTCGCCGATCATCTGGGGGTATTTCACCAAAGAACTCGCCAAGTGGATGAAGGAGAAGTATCCGGACTGGATAATATCGACGCTGCCCTACGTCAACACGTGCGACGTGCCGCCGGGGCTGGATCTGACCAGGGAGGGCAACGTGGAGGCGATGCTCTGCACGATGCCGGGGCTCGCGATGCTCAAGAACAAGAAGTGCAAGCAGCACGAGGAGGATCTTATCCGCCAGTGGGCGAAGGCGACCGGCCGCCGCGTGCTGAACTGGCACTACAGCTGCTGGCCGGCGGAATTCACCTCCGCCCCGTTCGTCTACGGCGAGACGATCCAGAAGCACTACTCCGACATGCGCGACTGTCTTTCGGGCACGTTCATCAACGGCGGCTACGACGCGCCGCGGCTGTCGCTTTCGGCCTACGTGTGGATGCGCTGCCTGTGGAACCCCGACGTGGACGTGCACGCGATCTACGACACGTTCTGCGAGCGGATGTTCGGCAAGGCGGCGAAGACGATGCGCAAGCTGATCGACATGCAGGAGGGCGGCTGGAACCGCCAGTGGGCTTCGAACATGTGCTCGCCGAAGAACATCCACGAAATCAGCTATCCGCGCAAGGACGTGCTGGAGATGAAGGCGCTGCTCGCCAAGGCCACGGAGGAGACGAAGGGCGACGAGAAGGCGACGGCCCGTCTGGAATGGTACAAGCTCGGGTTCGTCAAGTTCTTCAAGGAGTCGGACGAGACGGCGGCGGGAACGGCGTTTCCCGATTTGATAATGAAGAAGGCGGTGGCGCAACCGGTGATCGACGGCAAGCTCGACGACGCATGCTGGGCGACGGCCGAACCGCGCGATTTCGTGTCGGCGTACTGCAAGACCAATCCGGCGCCGTGGCTGAAGACGACGGTGAGGGCGGTCTGGACCGACAAGGGGGTGACTTACGGAATCAAGTGCATGGAGCCGGCCGTGGAGAAGATGAACCTGGCCGCGCCGAAGGGCGACCCGTGGTCGCAGGACACGTTCGAGATATTCATGGACTGCTCTGGCCGCGGCGAAGGTCACTGGTACCAGCTGCTGCTCGACTGCAACAAGCGCATCTCGTACTTCTCCGACACCGGCAACTGGAAGGGCAAGGACGTCAAGGTCGGCATTCACTCCGGCCAGGGCTTCTGGTCGATGGAGGTGTACGTGCCGTATTCGGATCTCGATAGCTTCGAGCACGGGCAGTTCCCGACGACGTCGGCGAACGGCTGCGTGTGGACCGGCAACATGATACGCTGGCGCGTGGGCGACATGAAGCTGCCCAAGGAGCAGCGGATACCCGACAGCCGCAGAGAGATGAGCCGGCTCAACACCCGGTTCAGCCACTGGAACCGCGACCAGGCCGCGTTCTCCAAGTGGGTGTTCAGGGAATAAGAAGGCCTGCCTGAAATGAGGTTCCGGCGCAGGGATTTCATGCTGGGGGCGGCGGCGCTGGCGGGAAGCGCCGCGGCCGCCCCCGCCGGCGGAGGCGTCGCCGCCGGTGAAGTCACCGTTGCGGGACCTGCGCTGGAATTCAAGCCCGGCGTCACCGGCGCTTTCGACGTCTGGCTCAAGTGGGGGGATTTCGACGGGCACGAAGACGCCCGTTTCGAAGTCGAGCACGCGAGCGGAGTCGCCGGGTACGCGCTCAGTCAGAGCCACAACCCCGGCTGGCACTTTCTCGGCACGTACAATCTCGACCGCGCCTCGCGCGTTCTCGCCACCAACCGCGGCGCATGGAACCAGCCGAACCTGCGTGCGCCGGCCGGCGCCGACGCGCTGAAACTCGCGCCGGTCAAGCCGCGTACGATAGAGCGCCGCGCCGGCGGGCTCATGACGGTCGTCGAGCTGAACGTCGGCGACGAGCTTCGCTTCACCTGCGCAGACGGCAGAACGCGGCGCCTGCGGCTGACCGGAACTTCGGCCGCGCCGACCAGACGGGAGGGGCTCGCGATAACGGAGTTCTCCTTCACGCAGGAATACGAAATCGACGGCCGGCGCGAGTCGTTCACCTGCACCGTGCCGTCGTCGGACTTCATGGGCAGGCCCTTCGAACGCGACGGGCTGCTGCTCTGGCCGGACGCGGTGCAGGACATTTTCGCGGACTGCGGCGGCTTCGAGATCGAAAAAGACTTCCGCCACGTCGCCGGCACCTGCCGGCCGATGCGCCGTGCGCGGCTGATGCTGCAGGACGCCGCGGTCGGGCGGATCTGCCCGGACAAATGCCTGTGGTGGTACGGCGAGAAGTTCTGGCCGCTTTCGCCGGAGCAGTGCTACATGGGCCGCGACTGCTGGATGGGCACGTGGTACGAATGGCGAACCTTCCCCTCGCCGCGCGGCAACGAAGTCCACTGCGGCATCGACATAAACATGCCGCGGTCGTCGCCGCTGCAGACGCCGATCGCGCTGGACGGCCAGCATTACTTCCATTCGCTCAAGAAGGGCAACAACAACAACCGGTGGCGCGGCGTGCGCCGGTGGAACGCCGCCGAGACGTGGTGGCTGCAGTCGCACCACATCGACACGCCGTATCTCGTTCCGGAAGACGTTCCGCTCGCCGCAGGGGTGCGTTACGCGCTTTCGGGCGGGCAGTGGGCGGGGGATTTCTGCCACACCCATTTCAACCTGCGCACTTTCACGTATTCGACCGCCGCCGACGGCGAGCGCGCCGAAGAGTCGTTCTGGGTGAACCCCGGGGTGCTGTTCTGGCAGATGCAGAGGGACTTTCCGCTGCCGCCGCGCAAGCCCGTGGTCGACGTGACCGCCGCCGACGCGCACCCCGCGGCGCTGGCGATGCGGATGAAGCCCGGCGCCGGTTCGAAAGGTCCGGTTTCGGTGACCAGGCGCGGGAACGTGGCTTTCTTCAAGTTCGACCCGACACGCAAGTTAGACGCCGGCGTGGAGTTCTTTTTCGACGGCTGGCGGGTGGTGGAATTCAGGGAGATTTCGGGCGATTGCGCGGCCGGAACGTTGGAGAAGGGCGGGGCGAAGGCTAGTTTCGCCGTGCGGGCGAACGCGCAGCGGCGCTACCTGCGGCAAGGAGCCGCGGGGGCGGTGTACGCACCGGTCTACGATCTCGGCAACGGCGCGCCTCTGCTGGTGAAGGCGGCCTTCGGCGCCGAAGGCGGAGAACCGCTGAAGACGCTGGACGGTTTCGACTGGTGCTACGAAAGGTTCAACCTCGGCTGACCGCGGCGCGGAACGGCCGGAGACGACTGCAAAGGGAAAACACGGAGGTAGAGCATGGATTGCGTTAAAGGCGCGCTCGCCGGGCTTCTGTCGGCGGCGGCGGTCTGCGAAGCGGCGGCCGCCGGCAAAATCGATTTCGTCGACAGCGACAATCTGGAGACGATCGTGAGCGAATGGGAGGGGGTCAAACCGGTCGCGCCGAGGCGGGTGCTCTTCTTCAACGAAATTTTCGGCTACGACCACACCTCCGGCCGCAGCTACGGCGAGTGGACTTTCCGCCGTGCGGGGGAATTGAAGGGGACGTGGCAGATCGAGCAGGTCAAGGACGCGAAGCTGCTCGCCGACCCCGGGTTCATCGGCAAATTCGACGCGATCGTGCTGCTCAACTCGACGCTGCTTTCGGAGTCGGTCGCGCCGGGGCTCACGCGCGCTCTGACCGACTACGTCGTCAAGCAGGGCGGGGGCATCGCGCTCATCCACGCCGGGCTTGACGCGTTCAAAGACTCGGACGAGCTGCTTTCGCTGTTCGGCGGGTTCTTCAAGGGGCACCCGTGGCACAGCCAGGGCACCTGGCGGTTCATCAACGAGCAGCCGGCGAACCCGATCAACGCGTCCTTCCGCGACGAAAAGGCGTCGTTCTCGCGGATAGACGAGATTTACCAGTTTCCGGCGTTTTTCGACCGCAAGCGCTGCGACGTGCTGATTTCGATGGACATGAGCGACAGTTCCACCAAGGCGGCCGAGACCTGGTGGGAGAAGCGCTTCGGCCCCGGAGCGACGCGCGAAGACCACGACTACGCGGTTTCCTGGACGCGCGAACCCGGCAAGGGGCGCATTTTCTACACCTCGTTCGGCCACGACCGGCAGGCGTTTCTCGACCGCACCCGCCTCTACCACATGTTCGCCGGGCTGCAGTTCGCGCTCGGCGATCTGCCGGTCAAGTCGGGGCGCAAATACGCCGCGGACGTTCCGGAACAGCGTTTCGACTGGGCGAACGGGCCGTGGCGGGTACGCATGGCGGGCGAAGTGGCGGCGGCGAAGGGCAAACGGCTGAAAATGGTCACCGTCGGCGATTCGATCTGGATGCTGTGGCGGTTCTCCTCCGAAGGGCGGGTGCAAGGCGGCAAGGAGGCCTGGAACAGGTATTTCGGCAAGTACGAAACGCTGAATCTCGGGATGTCCGGCGACCGCACCGAACACGTGCTGTGGCGCATCACGGCCGGCCGCGACGCCGACGGCTGGACGGCGGACAACATTTTCGTCACCTGCGGTTGCAACAATTCGTGGCAGAAGAAGCCGGACGGCACCGGCTTCGACACGCCGGAAGACGCCGCGAAGGGGATGAAGAAAATCGTGGAGACGCTTAAGGAGAAGCACCCCGAATCGAAAATCTTCATCGTCGGCATGCTGCCGATGGACTCCAGGCGTGAATGGGGCGGGGCGTACAATTCGATCATCAAGACGTTCGCCGACGGAGACAGGGTGGCGTACCGCGATTACGGCGCGGAGGCGCTCGCCGGCGCTGACGGGCGGCAGGACCGCGCGCTGTTCAGCGGCGACGGGGTGCACCCCAATCCGGCTGGCTACGAGAAGCTGGCCGCCGCGATGGCCAAAGACGTCAAATGACCCCCGCCCGGAGAGTGCCGCTTCTGCTGCTTCTCGCGCCGGTCGCGGCGTGCGCCGCCGGCGGTAGACCGGTCAAGCTGACGTTCGCCGGCGACGTGATGTGCCTGCGGCGGCAGATCGATGCGGTGGCGAAGGCCGGCAGATGCTGCGTCTGGAGGTGGAGGCGATGGTGAACCGCGTCCGCGGCGGGGCGGCGGCGGTCGAAGTGGCCGACGAATACGATATAATGTGACGGTCTGCAACGAAGAAAGGCAAAAGGATCGGGAGGAAAAGCAATGAGCGACAAACATAAAGCGACATTCGCCGCGCTGGCGGCGTTCACGGTTCTGGCCGCGTCCGGCGGCTTCAAAATCGGCAACGAAGACAGGGTGGTGATCTACGGCGACTCGATAACCGCCGCGGTAGGTTCGCAGACCTACCCGCGCTACGTCGAGACGTACATCCGCTGCGTCTATCCGGACTGGAAGGGGGAGGCGTGGAACGGGGGGCTTTCCGGCGACCAAGCCGGCAACATGAAGAGGTTCCGCCGGGAGTGCCTGCCGCTCGAACCCACGGTGGTCACCTTCAACATGGGCATGAACGACTCCGGCACGGGGCCGGGGTTCGCGCGGTCGATATCGCGGTACGTGACCAACGTGACGGCGATCGCGGCGGAGCTGCGCGCGAAGCTGCCGAAAGCGAGGCTCGTGCTCTGCTCGGCGATTCCGTACGAAACGACGGCTCGGTTCACGCACTCCGATAAGACGGCGGCGCTGGAGCGGTTCGCCCGCGCGGAGCGCGATCTCGCGGCGGAGCTCGGGGTTGACTTCATCGACGTCAACCGGGCTTACGCAGAGATGCTCGGCTACGCGAACTCCGCGCGTTTCGGCGTCACCCTGTTCAGTGACGACGGCATCCACCCCGGGGTGATGGGCGGTCATTTCATGATGGCGGTGTCGTTCATCGAAGGGCTCGGGGCCGATCCCTTTCTCGCGTCGGCCGAGATCGACGCGGCAGCGGCGAAGGCGGTGTCGGCGAAGGGCGTGGAGATCGGGGCGGTCGAGAAGACGTCCGCCGGCGTGTCGTTCACGCGCCGGCTCGCGCGCTCGCCGTTTCCGGCGGTCAGGCTGCTGGCGAAGCAGGAACTCGTCTACAACGACCGTGCGATGTACGGGACTTTCCGGATCGGCGAACGGCTGAACCGCGACACGGTGAAGATCACCGGGCTCGCGCCCGGCAATTACGACGTGAAGATCGACGGCGCGGTGTACGGCACGTACGCCGGCTGGGAACTCGCCCGCGGCGTCAACTTCGGCGAATTCTGCTCGTCGCCCGATTTCGAACGCGCGTGCGGTCTTTCCGACGCGGTGGGCGAGAAGCAGTGCGCCCAGACCGCGCTGATGCACGCCGAACTCGCCAAAAAGCCCGACGAAAAGCGCATCGCGGAGTGCCGGGCCAGGCTCGCCGCCGCCTCGGCGGAAATCGCGAAGTGGACCCACCCCGAGACCCGCAGAGTCGAAATCGTCCGCACCGACCGCGAGTTCGACTGCTGGAACCGCGACAACGACACTGTGCTGCTGTCGCCCGCCCGCGGGCAGCTCACCGACTGGCGGGCGTTCTCCACGACCGCCCGGCTCGTCGCGCGGGGCGACGGGCGTTTCACCGGCCGGTACACGGTTGCGGTGCGGAACTGCGGCGAGCGGGAGCGGCGCGCCGAACTCTGCGCGCCGGAGGGCTTTTCGCCGGTCGGCCGGGTCTTCACGCTCGCTCCGCGCGAGAAGGTCGAGGTGACGTTCGATTACGATCTGCCGGCCGACGCGGAACCGCCGACGATGCGCATGAAGCACTACCGCACCGATCTTTCCGACATGGCGTCGCTGGCGACGCTGCCGTTTCTGCTCGACCGCAAGCTGCCGTTCAAGCCGGACCGCCGCGGGGTGCGTTCGGCGAGCGTGCCGTTGCGCCTTGAATCCGACACCGAACGCGTACGCTGGAACGGCGCGGCCGATCTTTCGGGCACGCTCAATCTCCGCCACGAGAAGGGGCGGCTGCACGTCGCGATCGACGTGCGCGACCAGGACCACGTGAACGGGTTCACCGGCGACCGCGTCGGCTGGGACGATTCGTTCTCGTTCGCTCTCGGCCGCGAGCGCTACACGCTGGCGCTGACGAAGAACGGCGCGGTCATGCTGCCGACGAACAAGACCGGCGTCGCCAACTTCGAAGTGACGCGCGACGCTGCGGAATGCGTCACGCGCTACCGCCTCGACTTCCCCTACGAGGCGAATACGAACGCGGTGTCGATGAGCGCGTCGGTTTTCGACCGCGAGTCCAACCAGAACTGCCGGTTTCTGCGCTGGAACGGCGAACTCCGTTTCGGCTGGGGGGTGGAGATCGCCGACTGGGGGCATCCGACGGCGGTGGTGGTCGACAACGGGCACCGGATGCTTTCGACGTTCTTCACCAATTACATCGCGCTGATCAACGGCACGCTGATGCCGGTTGTTTCCAACCGGGCGGCGGCGGCGGGGCGGCCGGTGGTGGAACTGAAAATCGGCGCCGTCCGCCGCGGCAAAGGCGACAACGACTTCATCTACCGCCAGAGCTACCGCATTTTCACGTCGGGGCGCGACCTCGTCATCCAGTCGCCGGATCCGGTGGGGCTTGGGTACGGCGTCGCCGGGTTCTTCCAGGAGATCATGGGCTGCCGGTTCTACACGACCGATTTCGAGAAGATTCCCTTCGTGAAAACGATCGCCTTCGGGCGGCTCGACCATTACGCGAAGCCGTCCTTCCAGATGCGTGGCGGCGTGTGGGGCATACCGCCGCCGGGCAGCGGCAAGTGGGGGATGTGGTACTTCAAGAACCGCTGCGGGGGGCTGCCCTACACGTCGGTCAACACATCGCACTCCTTCGGGGGCTGGCTCGGCAAGGCCGGGGGCAAGGCCCCAGGCGAAGTGTTCAAGGAACACCCTGAATGGTTTTCGATGAGTGCCGGCGGCAAGCGCTTTTTCGACTGGAACTACGGCGTGTGCGGCAGCAACCGCGAATTAGCCGGGCGTCTCGCCGACGCGATGATCAAAGAAATCGACAGCCGGCTCGAAAGGGCGGCGAAGCGCGGCGTCAAGCCGGCGCCGGCCGATTACTATCTCGGCATCGCCCAGGGCGACGGCTTCTCGCGGTGCTACTGCCCGGAATGCCGCAGACTGGTGCGCGAACAGAACTCCGAGGCGGCGCCGCAGATACTGCTGTTCAACCGCGCGCTCGACATCGTCACCCGCAAGCATCCCGGGGCGACGGTCTGCACCTACGCCTATTTCCAGACGCTCGCGGCGCCGGTGTCGATGCCGATACACAGCAACATCTACGTGACGGTCGTCTCGAGCGGATATTCCACGAACCAGGCCGGCGACCAGTTCAACGGAATCGAGGAGTCGCCGGCGAACCGCCACTACGCCAAAGCGCTCAGGGACTGGAGCGCGAAAATGCCGGGGCGGGTCTCCACCTACCACTGGGACGGCGTCGACAGCGGCAACAGCGAATATTCGGAGTGGCCCAACGTCATCTCCCACGCGCAGGACATCAAGTACTGGCGCAGGTGCGGCGTGGGCTGCGCCCAGAAGGCGGGCGGCCCGAGGCCGAACTGGGGCTGGCTCACCCACTGGCTCTGGTACAACCTGATGTGGAACGCCGACCAGGACGAATGGAAGATGACCGACGAGTTTCTGAGGGATTACTACGGGCCTCGCGCCGGCAAGGTGCTCTCGGAGTATTTCCGCTACATGGAGGAAGTCCGCAAAACGGCCGGCTACGGCTGCCCGACCGTGCGCTGGTCGAGCTGGGCGCCGATTTTGATCGACAAGGTGTTCACCGCCGAGGTCAGAAAGCGGATGGACTCGCTGATGGACCGCGCCGTGGCCGCCGCCCGCGGGGAGAAGGATCCCCAATATCTGCCGCGGGTAGTCGAGGCGAAGACCACCACGATCGACCAGATTTACCTTTCGGCGTCGCAGAACGAACCGTTCTCGGTCGTCACCGACAAAGAGACCGGCAAACCGTGGGTGGTGCACGGCACGGACTATAAAAACGCGGGCCGCGTGCGCAGGCTCGGGCAGCACGCCTACGACAACGGCCGGTATTTCGACCGGCGCGAACGCCGGGCCTGGGCGGTGGAGAGCGCAGGCTCGGAGGCGATCGCGCTCAAAGACGGCGACCTTGAAGCGGTGGTGGCGCCGTGGCTGTCCGGCCAGATCGTGTCGCTGAAGAAGGGGGGCCGGGAGATATTCGCGCAGGCCGGCTCCTCCGCCGGCTACAAGGATCTGCTGACCGGCCGCTCCAAGGCGTGGGAGACCGTCACCAACGCGCCCGAAGGCGTCGCCGCCACGCACACCATCATCTGCGCGGTTGAATGGCACGTCTCCTACGACGACCACTGGTTCGACCGCAACGTGTCGCTCAAAGACGGCAAACTCAGGATCGAGCGGCGGTATTCGCAGCCCGACTGCACGCGCCGCGTGCGTCTGTCGAAGAACGCGAGATTTTCTTCGAGCTGGTCGCTCGCGATGCCTTCGGCGGCGGACGCGGCGGTCGGCGTGGTCGGCGGCGGCGTGAAACAGGCGGTTTCGCTCGCCGGCGCCGACAAGGCGGTCGTTTCGGGCAAAAACACCAGGCGCCCCGCCGAGCGCATCGGCGCCGACTGCCAGAACCCGCTCTTTGACGTGCTTGAAGAGGTGGCGGCGAGCGGCGACGTCGATCTGCCGCTGGCGGCGGGAGCCGCCGGCCCGCTGACGATCGCCTACACGCGCGGCGACGGACTGGCGGTTGAAATCGAAACCGAGGCGAAGGGGTGGACGAGCGTTAAGGTGAAGCCCGACGCCGCCAACTCTCGGGTGGTCATCGAGCTCGTCTCCGACAAATTCGACGGGGAGAAGAACCCGCAGCGGCTTGAAATGCAGCTGCCCGTCCAGACGCTGACCGTCAAAGGCGAGGTTCGCAAGCGCCTGGCCGGCGGGACGCAGACGAAGCCGCCGGCGGGCGAACTCAAGATCAAAAAGATCGACGATAACCACGCCGTCAACCTCGCCGACGGGGCGGAGATGATCCGCATACCGGCCGGCAAGTTTCTGCGCGGGTCGAAAACCGGTCCGGACGACGAACAGCCGCAGCGCGAGATCGAACTGTCCGAATACTGGATATACAAGGAGCCGGTGACGCTTCTCATGTTCACGAACAACCTCGCGCGCACGAACCCCGGCGCCAAATTCTCGCCGATGTGGGGGCAGGGCATGATGCTCGACCCGAAAACCCCCGCCGAGCGCTATCCGGTGCTGGTCGGCTGGTACGAGGCGGAAGCTTACGCGAGATCGGTCGGCGGCGAACTGCCCACCGAAGCGCAGTGGGAGAAGGCCGCCCGCGGCGACAAGGACGACCGCGTCTACCCGTGGGGTGACAAGTGGGACGGCTCGAAAGCCGTCGGCTGGGAGCGCACGGTGGAGAACTTCGTAGACGGGATGTTCCCGAGCGGGTCGTGCCCGGCCGGCGCGTCGCCGTACGGGCTGATGGACATGGCCGGCAACAATTTCGAATGGGTCCGCGACTGGTACTCCCACGACTACTACAAAAAGTGCCCGGCCAAAGACCCGAAAGGTCCGGCGAAAGGCGTGAACAAGGTGCTGCGCGGCGGCGACTCCAACTATTCCGAAGACTACCACCGCTGCTCGGCGCGCTATCTGTGCGATCCGGCCCGCCGCGACTGCGTGAAGATCACGTTCCGCGTGGTGGTGGAGAACGTCAACAAGAAGTGAAATCGGCGGAAGCGCCGCAAAGAAACCTGAGGTAATCATCCATGAAAAAAACTCTGTTCGCCGCCGCGGTTTTCTGCGCGACGGCCGCCGCCGCGGCCGGCAAGGCCGTGGTGATCGCCTACCCGGCGGCCGGGTACACCGACCTGGTCTATCCGGAGCACCGCATCCGCATCGCCATGTCGAACTTCCTGACCGACTGCCTTAAGAGCGAACCGACGTTCCGGCCGGTCAGCGAGGAAAGATCCGGCGCGATCTTCACGCGCATCGAATCCGGCGCGATGGAGTACGGAACCGAAAATCTCGCCGAAATCTACTCGCGGTATTTTCCGGTGGACGTCGCCGTGCGCTACCGGCCGGTCGACTTCGTCAACGACTGGAGCTGCCGCGACTATGAATTCGAGGCGTGGAACCGCGAGCGCGGCGTCAAGCGGCGGCTGAAGGCGGCCGGCGGCGACGTCGCCCCGTTAGCCGTCGACCTCGTTGAGATGGTGGCGGACGTCTCCGGCGTCGACGCCGCGACGAAGGAGCGGATGCTGAAGGTCGCCAGGGAGCGGCAGAAGGTGTTCACCGCGGTTTACATCGCCCCCCGCGTGGTCGGCCACTACACGGACAACACCGGCGAAACGCGCATGGGCTGGGTGACGCCGGTGCTGAAGGCGACGAAGGGCGATCCGCGGGTGTTCGCCAAAGTCGCCGACGCCTCGCTCGGCACGATAACCGACTGGCGTCTCGTCAAGCGGACCTCGAGAATCAAGCTTCTGGCGATGGGTCTCGAAGCCGTGTTCAAAGTCATCGGCCACCCCGAAATCGAAGAGGAGCTCAAAGGGTTCCTGAACGCCGTCGCCGGACCGCGCGGCGTAAGTGGTCAGATGTACAGCGACGAGGAGGCGCAGCTGCTCAAGCTCGCCGAACCGCTTTCGCGCGACACGGAGAGCCGCCTGCTGGACGACGCGCTGTCGACCGACACCGAAGATGAAATGTCCGAGACGCTCGCCGACGCGCAGCCGAAGAAATCGGTCGCGCAGAAAGAGGCGGTCGGCCGCGGGGCGCTGCGGGCGCTGGCGTGGATGAAATCGAAGAAAGTCCTGCCGCTGCTCGAGGCGGCGGCGAAGCGGGGCGACCCCGAAACGCGGCGCGTCGTCGCCGAATGTCTGCGCGGCTACACGAATGAAACGGCGAAGGCGGCGCTCGCGCGTCTCGCCGGCGACCCCGACTCTGAAACCGCCGTCGCCACCCGGCTGCCGGCCGCGGTCGGCGCCGCGCGCAAGCTCGCCAAAAAGGCGAGCCTCGACGCGCTCTGGGTGCTGGCGACGTACGGCGGCCAGTCCGACCGTGCCCAGTTCGACGCCCACGTTGATTCGCCCGACCCGAAAATACGCCGTGAATGCGTGCGCGGCATATTCGCCCGCACGAAGTGGACGGCCGGGGACCTCCCGCTGATCTCCGACCCGAATGAATTCGTGACGGTCGCCGGGCTGCACGAGATCAAGTCGGCGCAGGTCAAGGCCGACAGCGATCTTTACGCGCTTTTTTGCCGGCTCGCGAACGACCCGTGCGCCAAAGTCTCCGACGCGGCGATGACCCTGCTCTCCGAAATCGCGCCCCAAGGCGGCAAAGAGCTGGCGGAATACCGGCTGGCGGTCGAAAACCCGTATTTCCGGCGCCGGGTGCTGAGAGAAAGCGCCGCGGCCGGCGGCGCCGACGGCCGCGCCATGCTGCTGAAGGGCTGCGGCAACTCCGATCCGCAGGTGCGCGCCTACGCGCTCCGGCTGCTCGGCGAGAAAGACCCGGCCGCGGCGCTGCCCGCGCTCGTCGAAGCGCTTAAAGACGCCCACACCTGGGTGCGGCTGCACGCCGCGGCGGCGCTCGCGGACGCCAAACCGGCTAAAGGCGACGCGAAGGCGATCGCTGCGGCGCTCGCCAAAGAGCGCAACCGCGTGGTCAAGCTGTATCTCTCCGACGCGCTCGCCGTCGCCGAAGGGCGCCCGAAGCCGCCGCCGCTCAAGCCGGTTAATTCCGACAACGGCCGCGCCGTCAACTGGATGTGCGGCTACAACACGCCGCACGCCGACACCGACATCTTCGACGGTTACTACACCTGCGGGCTGCCGGCCGCGCCGACCGAAGCGATGAAGGTGGCGCACGACGTGCGCGGCGCCAAGGTTTTCCCGCGGCCGACGCCGATCGGCGACCCGGGGCACATCCTCGTCAACGGCGCCATGGCCGACAGTTTCTGGACGGAGCTTGAAAAGCAGCTGCCGCCGGGCGTGATCGAATACTGCGACGGCTTCGTCTACGGCGAAGAATCGATGAACATCAGCCCCGCCGGAATCTGGGGCGAAACCTGGCGGATGTTCTGCGTCGACGCCGGCATCGACCCCGACCGGGTCCGCGGCGACTTCAACGCGCTCACCGAAAACGAGAAACTAGCCTACAACGACTGGGGACTCAAAGTCGGCGTCGAGGGCTTCAACGAGATGTACGACTTCACCAAACTTTATTTCGGCAAACTGCGCCCCGGCATCCGCGTCTGCACCTACATCACCGACAAGACCGGCAACAGCCCCTACGATCATCTCTGGAAGTTCGACGTCGGCGGCGTCTACCAGTACGACTACGACTCGCGCACCTGCTATTCAACCTGCCGCCAGATCAAGTCGACATGGCCGGACCGTCCGCTGCAGTGGCTTTCGTTCGGCAATATCAACATCGGGCTCGGCGGTTCGTGCTACGGGCGGCCCGGCACCTATCTCGAGAATTTCCCCACCCACCCGATTTCCCGCCGCTTCGAACACTGCTACGCCGACTCCTTCGCCGTCTGGCTCGCGGGCGCCGACACCGGTTATTTCGCGAATTACGCGGTGGACATCCCCGACGCGATCCGCGGTTCGCCCGGCTGCCAGTTCAGCCCGCTGAGCGTTTACCCCGACTCGCCGCAGTTCAAAAAGGCCGTCGAACACGCGTTCTCCACCGCGCAGCAGCGCTTCCGCGACGACGCCAAACGCGCTTCCAGAAAGAACGACGACGCGGCTTTCGTCGATTCCGAAGACGAAATCACCGACCTGTCGCTGGAGGAGGAGGGCTCGAAGAACGACCCGATCATGAAGAAAATCGCGGCGAAGCGCAAGGAGATGTGGGACGGCTACCATTTCATGACCCGCGCCATGCGCGACACCGCCGCGGTGGAAGTCGGCCTTGAACGGCGCTTCCCCGGGCATCTGCCGGCCGCGCTCATCCGGGCCGACGCGTACGGCCCCGCCGGCATGCTCGCCGGCATGCACGACCGATACGCGTCGATGCTGCCCGTCGTGTACCACGGCACCGATCTCGTCGCCACTTTCGACTACGTCGTTCTCGGCGACGGCGGCAAGATGCGCATGGACGAGAAGTCCCGTTCTGCGTGGGTCGACTGGCTCAAAAAGAAGCCCGGCGTGCTGATCGTCACGGGGTGGACCGACCCCGGCGTCGCCAAGCCATACTGCCGCGCGAGCTGCGTCAACGGCGACCTTAAAACGCCCTGGCCGTGGAACGGCGCCATAAAGTACGTGCCAGCCGGCTCGAACGCCAGTGTCAAGTACCCCGCGCATTACGAGCCCGGCGAAGGGTGCGAAGTGCTCGTCAAGGACGAAAAGGGCAGGGCCGTCCGCGTCGTCTGGCGCGGCGGGGGGGTGAAGGCGCTCGTGATATTCGACCTCACCACCGGAGCCGAAGCCGTCGCCTCGCTGAAGAAGACCGTCGCCGAACACTGCGAGAAGGCGAAGCTGCGGTTCCGTCCGGCGGAACATCCGGGTGAAATGCGCGCCGAGATGAACGGCCTGGACGTCTGCGTGCTGGCCAACACCGCCACCGACACCATTCAGATGAAAGGGTTCGACCTGCTCACCGGCGCCTGGAACCCGGTTGTCAACCGCATTTGGAAGTGCGCCGCCACCGCGGAGGAATACTACACCAAGTTCGTGGCCGTCCACGCCGGAGTGTGCGTGGTCGCCCACGACGCCGAGATGAAACTCCTCGAGAAGCTGCCCGACGGCGTCAAAGTCGAGGTGAAGGGCCTCGTGCGCGTCACCACGAAAGGCGGCGGCATCGCCAGAATAACCGGGGCCGACCTGCCGGAAGTGAAGACCGACCCCAACCAGTGGTTCCTCTACGGCAAGGGCCCGGGCGTCTGCACCCTGCCGCCCCACGGCGGCGTGCAGTGCGTCAAGCGCCTTGAAAAGGAGGTCGACGAAATGCCCCCCTGGCGCATATTCCGCTTCGAGAAGCCCACGGTCGTCACCATCACCGAGTAAAGCCTGTAAAAAAGACAACCCATGAAACTGAAACTAGCCGCCACCGCGTTTTTAAGCGCCGCGGCTCTGCCTTCTTCGCACGCCATAGAACTCGCCGTGCCGCTCGGCGAACGCGGCCGCGCCGTCATGTCGGTCAAAGACGGCGGCGGCTGGAAATACGAATTCGCCCGCTCCGACGACGGCTCCGTGCCGGGGCTGTTCACCGCGAAACTGCGCGTCAGCGGGCCCGGCGGCGCGCTGCCGCCGCCGGTGCGCGTCGAATATGCGATGGAGCAGGTCGACGTGCAGTACCGCTGGTGCCAGCAATGCCAGCGCATGGCCGTTCCCTGGCTGGAGTACATGGGCGACTTCCTCTCGGTTTCAAGCGGAATCGCCCCCGTCGAAGCGTGGGTCTCGAAGACCGACGAAAACCGGCTGACTTTCTCCGCCTCCGACGCTTCGCGGCCCGTGCTCTTCACCGGCTACGAGGTGGACCACCCCGGTTCCCGCCTCTTCACCGCGGTCACCTTCTTCTCCCGCGGCGGGGCGCCTTTCAAGTCCTATGAAGTGTCGCTGCGGTGGGATTTCCGCCGCGTCCACTTCGCCGATTCCGTCGCCGACGCCTGCGACTGGACCGCCTCCTTCCCCGGGCAGTCCTCGCCGCCGGTTCCCGAAATCGCCTACGAGCCGCTGTGGAATTCCTGGTACGGCTACCACATCGGCTACACCGCCGCCGACATGGAGAAAGAGGGCGACATCGCCGCCGCCCTCGGCATCCGCACCGTCATGTACGACATGGGCTGGGACCGCTGCGGCAGCACCAACTCCACATCGTTCCTCGCGTGCGGCGACTGGCGGCCGGATCCGGTGGATTTTCCCGATTTCAAGGCGCATCTGGCGTCGATGCACCGAAAAGGGTTGAAGACGATTCTATGGATCGGTCTGCCGCTGATCGGCGGGCGCACCGCGAATTTTCCGAAGTTCAAAGACATGCTGCTGCTTGACACCCCGGTCACGGTGGGCTGCCATGCGCTCGACCCGCGGTTCCCCGAAGTGCGCGCGTTCCTCGTCGACACCGTGGTCCGCGGACTGAAGGAATGGGACGCCGACGGTTGGAAAATCGACTTTTTCAACACTTTCCGGATTTACGGCAAAGACCGCGCGGCGGAATCGCCCGGCGGCCGCGACTATCTCAGGGTGGAGGAGGCCGCCGCCGCGCTGCAGGAGGAAATCTCGAAGCGCGCCCGCGAAGTCAAGCCGGACGTGATGTTCGAGTACATGACCGCATACGGGGGCATTCTCGGACAGCGCGCTTCAACCCAGATCCGCGCCGGGGACTGCCCGGGCGATCCGGTCTGGAACCGCTGGCAGTGCGCCAACCAGCGCCTCGTCGCCGGCGCCCGCGCCGCCGCGCACAGCGACATGATCACCTGGAGCCGCGACGAACCGCCGGAGGTCTGCGCCGAACAGATAATCGCGGTGCTCCATTCGGTGCTGCAGTTCGGCATGCGCCTGACCGAACTCACCCCCGACCAGCGGCGCGTCGTCGCCCACTGGATACGGTTCTCCCGCGCCCGCAAAAACGCCCTCGTCAAAGGCGGGTTCCGTCCGCACGGCCTGGTCGGCTGCTATCCGCTGATCGAAACCTGGTCGGGTGAAGAAAGCGTCTTTCTGTTCAGCCAGCGGGGCATGGCGGCGAAATTCCCGCCCGGCCGCCGCGTATTCGCGGTGAACGGGACCGGCGCGGCCGGGCTCGTCGCGGAACTGGCCGCCCCCTGCAGGGTGCGCTGCTTCGACATGTACGGCGCGGCGGCGGGGGAAAGGGAATTCGGAACGCCGGGTCCCGCGCTTCTGCCGGTGCCCCGCGCCGGCTACGCTGAAATCGAATGGGGCGCACCTCCCGCGAAGGCGCCGAAAATATGGTAAAATATAGGGGTGCTGTTAAGTATAGAAAATCTTGATGTGTCCTTCGCCGGTGAAGACGGTGAAGTGACGCGGGCGGCGGTGGACGTCAATTTGACGCTCGACCGGGGCGAGGTGCTGGGCATTGTCGGCGAATCCGGCAGCGGCAAGAGTTCGGTGGCGATGTCGGTGCCGAGACTCCTGCCGTCCCCGCCGGCGTTCTGGCCGAAGGGAAGGGTGCTTTTCGACGGGATTGACACCCTGACGATGCCGCTTGAGAACCTGCGCGGTATCCGCGGCAGCCGCATCGGCGTGGTTTTTCAGGATCCGATGGGGTCGCTCTCGCCGCTCCACCGCATCGGCGACCAGCTGGTCGAAACGGTGCGTCTGCACCGCGACGTGTCGGCGGCGTCGGCGCGCGAAACGGCCCTCGAATGGCTCGCCAAGGTGGGCATACCCGACCCGGCGGTGCGGGCGAACGCCTACCCGCACGAACTCTCGGGCGGCATGCAGCAGCGCGTGATGATCGCGATGGGGCTGATGCTCGGGCCAGATCTGCTGATCGCCGACGAACCGACCACCGCGCTCGACGTGACCATCCAGGCGCAGGTTTTGAAGTTGATGAAAGAACTGCACCGTGCGAACTCGGCGGTGCTGCTCATCACCCACGATCTCGGCGTCGTTTCGCAGATGGCGACGCGGCTGGCGGTGATGAAGGACGGCCGCGTGATCGAGGTGTCGGACGATCCGGCGGCGTTTTTCGCCGCGCCCGCACACCCCTACTCGCAGGCGCTTGTCGGGGAGGCGAAGAAAATGGAGCTCAAACAATGAAAAAGGTCGGGATCATCGGGGCCGGGCGTTTCGGCATGGCGCTCGCCGAGTCGCTTTCGAACGCCGGGGCCGAGGTGCTGCTGCTGGACCGGAACCGCCCGGCGATGCAGCAGGCGAACGAGTTCGCGACGGCGATGCAGGGCGACGCCACGCAGCCGCACGTTCTCGAAGAGGCCGGCTTCGGCGAGTGCGACGTCGTGGTCGTGGCGATCGGCAGCAACATGGAGGCTTCGATCATGGCGACCGCCAACAGCAAGGAGCTCGGCGTCACCAACGTGGTGGCCAAGGCGACGAGCGAACTGCACGGCAAAATTCTGCGCCGCATCGGGGCCGATTCGGTCGTCTACCCCGACCGCGACAGCGCGCACCGCCTCGCCTGTTCAATCGCCAACCACGACATCGTCGACCTCCTTGAAGTTTCGGATGGCTATTCGATAGCTGAGATCGACGTGCCGGAGGGCGCCCGGGGGAAAACCCTGGCGGAGTCTGACCTGCGCAGCAAAAAAGGGATAACGGTGCTTTGCATCCGCCGCGCGAGCGACGATCCGAAAAAGCCCCGCAAAGCGGTGATGCCGCAGGCCACGGACGTAATCGGGGCGGACGACAAACTCATAGTTTTCGGCGAAACGAAGCAGCTCGATTCATTTTCGTGAAATGAGCCGCCTGACCGTGAGAGGACGCAAGCCGCTGTCGGGCACCCACCGGGTGTCGGGCAACAAGAACGCGGCGCTGCCGATGATCGCCGCCTCCCTGCTCACGGCCGAACCGGTCACGATTTCGAATCTGCCGGACATCGCCGACGTCGCTTCGATGCTGGCGGCGGCGGAGCGGTTCGGCGCGAAGGTGACGCGCGACCGTTCCCGCGGTTCGGTTACGCTGACGGCGGCGGAACTTTCGTCGGCGCGCATCGACGCGGCGCTCGCTTCCGGCATCCGGGCGAGTTTTCTGTTCGCGGGTCCGCTGCTTGCGCGTCTCGGGCGCGTGTCGCTGCCGCCGCCCGGCGGCGACCAGATCGGCCACCGCCGGCTCGACACGCATTTCGCCGGGTTCCGCGCACTGGGCGCTTCGGCTGCCGCGGGCGGCGGGAGCTACCGTTTCTCCGGATCGCTCAGGGGGGCGCGCATCCTGCTCGACGAAGCGTCGGTGACGGCGACGGAGAACATCCTCATGGCCGCCGCGCTCGCAGAAGGGCGCACCGAAATCTACAACGCCGCGTGCGAACCCCACGTGGCCGATCTGGCCGCCATGTTGAATGCGATGGGCGCGAAGATTTCCGGCGCGGGAACGAACCTCATCGCGGTCGAAGGGGTCGGGCGGCTCCACGGCTGCGACGCGAAAGTCGGCTGCGACTACATCGAGGCGGGCAGCTACATCGCCGCCGCCGCGGTCACCGGAGGCGAAATCACCCTCACCGGCGTCGAACCGGGGCCCTTCGGCGTGCTGGAGGGCGCTTTCGCGCGCTTCGGCGTGTCCTGGACGTTCGACGCGGCGAAAGGGGCGCTGCGCTACGTTCCGCGCCGGCGGCTGCGCATGAAGTACGATCTCGGCGACGCGATACCGTCGGTGTCGGACGGCACGTGGCCGGCTTTCCCTTCGGATCTGATGTCCATTCTCATCGTGCTGGCCACGCAGACGCGCGGCACATGTCTCTTTTTCGAAAAGATGTTCGAGAGCCGGCTGTACTTCGTCGACCACCTCCGGCAGATGGGGGCGAAAATCGTGCAGTGCGACCCGCACCGGGTGGTGGTCACCGGTCCTTCGCAGCTGACCGGCGGGGTGGTGACTTCGCCGGACATACGCGCCGGCATCGCGCTGGTGATCGCGGCGCTGTGCGCGAAGGGCGAGACCGAAATTCTTAACGCGGAGTCGATCGACCGGGGGTACGTGTCGGTCGAGGACGCGCTTGCCGGGCTGGGGGCCGAGGTGCGGAGAAGGCCGTAAGCGATGAACCTCGTACTGCTGGAAAGTGACGAAATCTCCGGCGGCGTCGCGGAATTCGGCGGCGCCCGCGCCGAGCACGTGATCAAAATCCTGCACGGTGCGCCGGGGCGGACGCTGAAGACCGGCGTGGTGGGCGGCCTCGCCGGAGTGTCGCTCATCACCGGCGTCGAAGACGGGCGGGTCCGCGTGGAGTGCCGCCACACCGACGAAACGCCGCGGCCGTGGGCTGACGTCGTTCTCGCCCCGCCGCGGCCGCGCGTGATGAAAAGACTGCTGCCGCAGCTCGCCGCGCTCGGCGCCGCGCGGATAGTGCTCGTCGGCGCGAAGAAGGTGGAGAAGGACTTCTGGGGGGCGACGCTCCTCAAAGAGGCGAATTACCGGCCGCTGCTCGTCGACGGCATGATGCAGGCCGGCACGACGGCGCTGCCGGCGGTGGAGGCGCGGCGGAACTTCGTCAGGTTCATGAAAGACGAGGCGGATTCGATGTTCGCGGGCGCCGTGCGGGTGGTGGCGCACCC
>JAGCAM010000004.1 GCA_017652705.1 Kiritimatiellia bacterium
CAGTAAAGGAACCGTCTTCCTCTTTATGGCTGAGGATGTCCGCTGTGATCTCCACAAGGTAGCTGTCGAGCTCCGTTTTGTTCCAGGCAGCAAAGACCTCATGCATCTCGCCGCACGACATGCCCATTCCGTCCCGCATCAGCTGGTACGCCTCGCAAATCAGCTGCATGTCGCCATATTCGATGCCGTTGTGCACCATCTTGACGAAATGCCCCGCCCCGTTTTCGCCAACCCAGTCGCAGCAAGGCGAACCGTCTTCGACCTTCGCGCATATCGCCTGGAATATCGGCTTGACGAACGGCCACGCCGCCGGAGACCCGCCCGGCATCAGCGACGGCCCCCTGAGCGCGCCTTCCTCGCCGCCCGAAACCCCCGTGCCGACGTACAGCAGCCCCTTCGACTCCACGTATTTCGTGCGCCGTATCGTGTCGGGAAAATGCGAATTGCCGCCGTCCACGATTATGTCGCCCGGTTCAAGCGCTTCGAGCAGCTGCTCGATCATCGCGTCGACCGCCGCCCCAGCCTTGACCATGCAGAACACCTTGCGCGGCTTCTCCAGACTCTCCGCCAGCTCCCGGATCGACCGGCAGCCGATTATGTTTCTGCCTTTCGCGCGGCCGTTGACGAAATTGTCGACTTTCTCGACCGTGCGGTTGTAGCACGCCACGGTGAAGCCTTTCGACTCCATGTTCATCGCCAGGTTCTCGCCCATCACGGCGAGCCCGATCAGCCCTATGTCGGCTTTTTTCATCGTTTCTCCTCCTGTTCCGCTCCCCGCGACCCCGGCCCGCCGCCTGCGGCGCCGTTTTCCGCGGCGTCAGCGCTGCACCCGGGCGTTGCCCGCGTAAACGTCCCAAACCTGTTTTTCGTCGGCCGGCTCGGCGTAATCGTTCAGCGAACTCGCCGCCATCACTCCCGCAGCCCAGCCAAACCGCAGGCACTTCTCGGCGTCCCAGCCATTGATCACGCCGTAGAGCAGACCGCCCGTGAAGCCGTCGCCGCCGCCGATGCGGTCGAGCACGTTGATCGGCCGCGGCTCCTCGACAAACCACTTGCCCTTCGAACAGACTATCGCGCCCCATAGATGCTCGTTCGCCGAAATGACCTGGCGGAGCGTCGTGCCGCAGAGCTGCGCGTTCGGATACTTCTTCACGACCTGCGTGATCATCTCCTTGAAGCGCTCGATTTTGCCTTTGAGATCCTTGCCGCCAGCCTCCGGCCCCTTGAATCCCAGACACAGCTGGAAATCCTCCTCGTTCCCGACGAGGATGTCGGCGACCGAGGCTATCTTGTGGAATGCCTTGGAAAGTTCCGCCTCGCGGCCCTTCCAGAACGTCGCGCGGTAGTTGAGGTCGAAGCTGACCAGCACGCCGTACTTCTTCGCGTCGGCTGCGAGCTTGAGGCAGCACTTAGTCGTCTCGGGCGACATCGCGGCGATGAGCCCCGAGAGGTGCAGCACCTGAACCCCGTCCTTACCGAAGAGCCTCTTCGTGTCGTAGTCCTTCGCGTCAAGCGTGCGGCCGACTTCACCGGCGCGGTCGTTCCAGACGCGGGGCGCCCTCAGACCGAAGCCGGAGTCTGCGATGTTGAACTGGTGGCGGAAGCCCCACGGCCCGCCCTGTGGCACGTCGGGCCCGACGTACGCGATGTTGCGCGCGCGCAGCTGCGCCTTGATGAACGCCGCCATCGGGCTGCCAGCGACGAAACGCGTCATCACCAGACACTCCCGGCCGAGCGAACTCGTCACGTTGAGGACGTTCGTCTCCGCGCTCGTCGCCTGCAGCAGAAAACGGTTCGAGTTGTGCACCGCCATCCTGTTCTCGGGGGTTATGCGGAGCCCCATCGAGCTGAGGCAGGCGACCGCGTACTTTGCGTTTTTCTTGATTTTCATGGCAAGGCTTGAGAGTTGGGTTGAGGTATTAGAGTTCGACCTTCCTGTAATGGGGCACGAGCGACTTCATGCACGCCCAGCCGACGATGTAGGCGACGGCGCAGTAGCAGAAGACGATCATGTAGCCGGCGGGCTTGCCCGTGTAGCCGAGAAACGCGAACGCGTCGCCCTGTTCCGCCGCGTAGGTAAAGAGCTTGCCCGCGCACTTGTTCACCATGAAGCTGCCGCAGCCCGCGGCGAACTGCGCGATGCCGGTCAGGGTGCCGATCGTCGACTTCGGGAACATGTCGCCGACCACTGAGTACACGTTTGCGCTCCACGCCTGGTGCCCGGCGCACGCAAGACCGATCAGTATCGCCGGCCACCACGCGCTCAACGCCCCGAGCGGCTGCGCCCCGAGCGCCACCAGCGGGAAGCACGCGAACACGAACATCGCGACCATGCGCCCCTCGTAGGCGTTCATGCCCCGTTTGTCGACCATGTACGTCGGCAGCTTGCAGAGGTAGATCGAAACGAACGTCACTATCGCGTAGAGCGTGAAGATGAGCGCCATGCCCATGCCGGAATCGCTCTTGTAGCCGAACTGGTCCGAAAGGTACCCTGGCGTCCAGAAGAGGAAGAACCACCACACGCCGTCGGTGAGGAACCGCCCCAAGACGAGCGACCAAGTCTGCCGCAGCGAGAACGCCTTGAGGTACGATATCTTCGGTCCCTCGGCTTTCGCCTCCGCCGGCGGCGGCGCGGCGTCCTGGTCGCTCTCGATGTAGGCGAGCTCCGCGGCGTTGACGCGGGGGCTCTGCCTCGGCTTCCGGTAGAAGAACATCCAGAAGCCCATCCACACGAACCCGAGCGCGCCGATGATGATGAAGGCCATCTCCCAGCCGCACCAGCGGGCGATCAGCGGTATCGTCACCGGCGCGGCGAGCGCGCCCACCGACGATCCGGAGTTGAATATCGAGGTCGCGAACGCGCGGTCTTTTTTCGGGAAGTACTCCGCCGTCACCTTGATCGCCGCGGGAAAGTTCCCCGCTTCCCCGAGCGCCAGCACCGCCCGGCACGCCAGAAACAGCCAGACCGAAACCGTGATGCCAGTCATCGACACGAATCCCGCCGCCTTGAGCCACTCCGTCCCGACGCCGCAGGCGGCGTGAAGGCACGCCCCGAGCGACCAGATGAATATCGCCCACAGGTACCCCTTCTTGGTGCCCATCCAGTCGATGAACTTGCCCGCGAACAGGTTGCAGAGCGCGTAGATGATCGAAAAAACGGCGGTGATCGTGCCGTAATCGTTGTCCGTCCAGTGAAACTCCGGCGATATGAAGTCTTTCCAAGTGAGCGAAAGCACCTGCCGGTCGAGATAGTTAACCGTCGTCGCGAAGAAAAGCAACGCGCATATCATCCACCTGAAATTCGATTTTTTCATCTTTACGCTCCTGTCCGAGCGTCACACCCGGTAGTACTCCTCCCAGCCCTTGCGCGGCGTTCCGGGCGAACCCTTCAGCAGCGCGTTCGCCTCGTGATCGCCGGTTATGCCGCCGGTGGAGGCGTCGAACTTCAGGCTGCGCCCCAGCCGCTGCGCGATGCACGCGAGCGTGAAAAGCTGCGAGAGCGGCGCGGCGATTTCAAACGGCGAAAGCGTCTCCATTTCGCCGCGCACCGCCCGCAGAAAGCCTTCGTAGTGCGTGCAGAATTCCGGCGGATAGTCCGGCAGCTTGCGCTCGTAGTCGCCGACCACGTGCAGCGGATGCTTGTGAGAAAGCGACTGCCAGATCATGCCGTCGCGCTGGTACATCTCCTTGCCGGGGAAAAGCTTCTGCCTGCGCTCGGCCGCCTCGTCATTGGCCGAACTCTTCGGTATGCCGTCCGGCACCGCGTAGACGAAGCCGGCGGGCAGCGGCGGCGGGTTGGAAGCGCCCTCGTACCAGTTCAGCGTCAGCTCGTCGTGCAGCCGGTTCTCGGGAAACACGAACTGCAGCGTGCTGTTCATCGGGTAAACGAACTTGTTGCTGCCGTTCTGGCTCAGCACCCGGATCTCCGACGGCAGGTCGCCCTTGAGCAGAAACTGGTGCACGCAGTCGAGCAGATGGGCGCCCCAGTCTCCCATGCAGCCGTTGCCGAAATCGTACCACGCGCGCCATTCGCCGCCCACGAAGTCGCGGCTGTAGTCGTGAAACGACGCGGTGCCGAGCCACGTGTCCCAGTCCAGGGTGGCGGGCAGCTTCTCCGCCTTCGGAAAGGACGTCAGCTTGCCCTCCCACTTGTGCCACCGGCGGGAATTGTTCATGTGCACGTTCACCTTGTAAACGTCGTGGATCAGCCCGGTCTCCACGTACTCCTTGAACTGGTGGTACTTCACCGTCGAATGGCCCTGGTTGCCCATCTGCGTGACCACGCCGTACTTCGCCGCCGCCGCCCGCATCAGCTCGCACTCCTCGAAGGTGTGCGCCAGGGGCTTCTCCACGTACACCGCCACCCCGCGCCGCATCGCCTCCATCGCGATCGGGAAGTGGCTGTGGTCGGGCACCGCCACCAGACAAGCGTCGATGCCCCCGCCGAGCTCGTCGAACATCTTGCGGAAGTCGCGGAACCGCGGCACGTCCGGATACGCCTTCAGGCACTCAAGCGTGTGCTCCGCCTCCATGTCGGTGTCGCAGAGCGCCACCACGTCGAACAGCTGCGGGAACAGCCGGAACTGCTGTATGTCGTACCAACCCTGCTGGCCGATGCCGCAGAACGCAAGACGCACCTTGCTGTTCGCCGCGTACTTGCCGGCGCTGAAACACCCGGGCAGCAGCGGAAACGCCCCCGCCGCCGCGATCCCCCTGATGAACGATCTTCTGTTCATGTCGATGCAGTCTCCTTTTCGGCTTACGGCCTACAGCTCCTTTATCTTCAGATTGCAGTACGACACCACCGAGTCGGTGTGGTCCTGCAGCAGCAGACGCCCTTCGGCGCTTTCGCCCCAAGGCCGCGGACGACCCGCCGCGTCCTTGCCCCATTTTGCGTATTTCGACCCGAGCACCGTCGCGCGGAAACCTTCCGAACCGCGCTCGTACGCGAGAACCTTCCGCCCGTTGAGCCAGTGCTCCACCCGGTTGCCCTTCGACACGATCATCCCCGAATTCCATTCGCCGACCGGCTTCACGACCTCCTCCGCCAGCGGCGCCGGATACAGGTCGTAGAGCGCCGCGATCTGGCGGTTGCCGTTCTTGCCCTTGAAATAGTCGGGGTGGCCCTTCTCGAGAACCTGGTACTCTTCGCACGTCCCCGAATCGAGGTTCTCGTTGTAGAAGTATTTCACGCCGGAGTTCGCCTTCTCCGTCATGCGGAAATCGAACTTGAACACGAAATCGCGGTACTTCTTGGCCGTCACGATGTCGCCGCCGCCGCCGAGCTTCATGTCCTCCGGCGGCAGATCGCCCCAGTTGCCGTCGTCCTTGATCAGATGTATCGGCCGCATCGTCAGCGCCCCGTCCGCCACGTACCACCCCACCGGCGGAAATTCGCGGCAGCCGCCCTTGACCCCGACCCACTTGCCGGCCGGCAGCGTCACCCCGTCGAAAAGCAGCTCGAACCCTTCTGCCTTCTCCTCGGCGGTGAGCGTGTTCGCCCCCTCCGGCACGGGCTTGAGCGGTGCCTTGACCTTCACCGAATCCATTACGCCGCGGTAATACCCGACCGACTCCGCCAGCCCCATCGCGTTGTCTTCGAAGTCGCGCTCGTATTCGATGTGGCACACCCCGTCGTATCCGGCCGCCGCCAGCGCCGTCATTATCGCCGGTATCTTCAACTCGCCGCGCGGAGCCTGCATCGCCAGGTTCTTCTTCGCGTCGACCTTTATGTTTTTCATGTGCACGTCGAATATCCTGTCGCCGTGCCTGGCGATGAACGCCGCCGGATCCGCTCCCGCGCGCGCCTCGTGGCCGACGTCGAGACACACCCCGATGCGCCGGTCGCGGCCGCCGATGCGCTTCAGCGCCGACTCGCCCGTCGGGAAAAGCCCCGGCATGTCCGGCCCGTGGTTGTGTATCGCGTAGCGCACCCCGTACTCCTTCACCAGCTTCTCCACGATGTCGAGCATTCTGTCCGACTCAACGCTCGTCTTTCCGTCGGCCGACTTTTCGCAGGGCACGCCGACGAGCGTCTTGAGCCCGTACCGCCGGCAGAAGTCGAACGCGCCCCGCGCCGTTGCTTCGTCCGACATGTAGACCGGGCCCGCCGCCACCGCCTGCACCCCGGCCGCCGCCAGCTTCGCCTTGAACGCCGCGATCTCTTCATCGCTCGCGTCGAGTTTGAGGTGGAAGTTTTTCACGCAGAGATAGTGCACGTCCACCGCCTGCATGATCGCCAGCGCCGAATCGATGTCTTTCTTTGCGAACGAATACCCGGCGACGCCGAGTTTGAACGGAACTTCCGCCGCGGCGGCCATCGCCGCCGCAACAGCCGCCGCCATCACCATCTTCTTCATCGCTTCTCCCCGACCTTTCCGCGGCCTGCATGCCGCTTCACACCCGATAATACTCTTCCCAGCCCTTGCGCGGAACCGGCGAAAGCAGCGCGTTCGCCTCCGCGTCGCCGATGAACTCCTTTTTCACCGGATCGAACTTCAGACTGCGGTTCAGCCGCTGCGCGATGCACCCGAGCGTGAACACCTGCGAAAGCGGTCCCGCCACCGCGAACGGCGAAGTCGTCTTGATTTCGCCGCGCACCGCCCGCAGAAAGTTCTCGTAGTGCTGGTTCGGCCAGTTGCACCCCCCGCCGCGGCACTCCCAGTCGGGTATCTGCGCGTCGGCGGCCCCGCTCATAATCAGCGGGTCGTTGTGCGAACAGCCCTGCCACACCACGCCGTCCTCCATCCATATCTCCTTGCCCGGGCGGATCTCCTTGAGCTTGTCGAAACTCTGCCCGCCGCTCTTCGGTATCGACCCGTCGCCCGACTTGACGCAGAACCCCTTCGGCAGTTCCGGCAGATTGCCGATGCCTTCTCGCCACACGACGTCGAGCGCCTTGCGCTTCGTCGTCGCCGCGAACTTGAAGGTCAGCGTGTCCTTCATCGGAAACACGAATTTGTTCCACCCCGAAACGTCCGAAACGACGATCTCCGTCGGCAGCCCCAGCTCGAAGAACTCGTGGATGCCGTCCATGATGTGCGCGCCCCAGTCGCCGAGACAACCGTTGCCCAGTTTGTACCAGCTGCGCCATTCCCCATAGGCTAAATCCTTCGAAAACGGCAGATCGTCCGCCACCGTCCCCAGCCACGTCGTCCAGTCCTTCTCCGACATCGTCTCCGGCCGCGGACACGTCGTAACCGGTATCCGATCCACCTTGCCGTTCCACTTGTGCCACCGGCGGGGATAGTTCATGTGGGTCTCGATCTTCTTCACCTTGTTCGGATCGATCACCCCGTTCTTCACGTAGTCGCGCATCTGGTAGTAACTGTCGCAGGAATGACCCTGGTTGCCCATCTGCGTCACCGCGCCGTACTTCTCCGCCGCGTCGATCATCACCTGAATCTCGTGGAACGCGTGCCCCAGCGGCTTCTCGGAATATATCGCCTTGCCCTCTTTCATCGCCCGCATCGCGATCGGGAAGTGGCTGTGGTCCGGCACCCCGGCCGTGCAGGCGTCGAAACCGTCCGCCATCTTGTCGAACATTTCGCGGAAGTCGTGGAACCGCGCCGCTTTCGGAAACTTCTTCAGATTCTTCTGCGTGTGGGACGCGCCGAGATCGGTGTCGCACAGCGCAACCACGTCGCACAGACCCGTCGCGAAAAGCTGGCGGATGCCTTCACCGCCCATTCCGCCGACGCCGCACCCGGCAAGCCGCACTTTCGAGTTGGCGAGATATTTCTTCGCCGAGAAGCACCCCGGCAGCAGCGGGAACGCCCCGGCCGCGAGCGCACCTCTCATGAACGATCTTCTTGAAACCTTCGACATATTGCTTCTTCCTTCCTTTTGATGGTAATTGCTACTCTGAAATAATAACATATTCGGCGGCGATAATCAACCGCCCCGCGTCCGGAATTGCCTCGCCGCCGCTCTCCTCGGCCCGGCCCCTATCGCTTGCCGCCGAGCTTCATCCGCAGCACGGTGCAGAGCGGATCCGGCGCCGCCGCGGGAAGCCCCGTGAGTGTCAGCCGCTTCGCCGCGAGATCCTGCACGAAAGCAACCGGGCGACCGTTCAGCTCGATGGCCTTGACCTCGGCGGTGAAGTGCGGAAACGTCGTCTCCGTCCCCGGCCAAGCGTGGAAGAAGAGATATGCGTCGTCAGTGCCAGGCCTGACGGTGAAGAACCCGCAAGAATTGCCGGTCCAGCCGTGCGCGAGCGGATGCGTCGTGGCGATTTCGGTCGGCCGGGTGCCGTACACGGCGTCGGCGTTGCGCCTCACCCAGCCGCCGAGCTTCGCGAAAAGATCCCGCTGCCACCCATCCACTCCGCCGTTCGCGTCCGGCCCGATGTTGACGAGCAGATTGCCGCCGAGCTCGAGACAGTGCAGCAGCTGGCAGAGAACCTGCTCGGGCGTCTTGCGGAACGCGGTGTAGCGGCACCAGCCCCAGAAACTCCAGTCGTCGTCCTGCAGCGTGATGCACGACTCCCACTTCGTCGCACCCTTCGGCGGCCGCGGAATGTTGCGCCCCTCGATGGTGCGGAAGTCTTCGCTGACTCCCGCCCGGTCGTTCATGAGAATGCCCGGCTGCCAGCTGCGGACCCTCGCGTTGAGGTTAGTCGAATCCCAGAATTCGGCGTGCGTCTTACCCTTCGGCGTCCACGCGCCGTCGTACCAGAGAACGTCGATCTTGCCGTACTTCGTCATCAGCTCTTCGAGCTGCGCCAGCGATTTCGCCCTCATTTTTTCCGGATCCTTGTCGCGAAGCCGCCAGTCGACGAGCGAAAAATAGAGCCCCGCCTTGACGCCGTGTTTGCGGCAGGCCTCGACGTACGCCCGCACGTGATCGCGCTTCGCCGGGGTGTTCATGGAGTTGAAAGGGTCGGTCTTCGTGTCCCAGAGCGAGAAGCCGTCGTGGTGGCGGGCGGTCAGCACCATGTATCTGAAGCCCGCGTCCTTCGCCATCTCGACCCAGCGCTCCTCGCAGCCGGGGGCCGGGTTCCACGTCGCGGCGCGCCGGGCGTAGGCTTCAGGGGAAATGCCGTTCCGGTACATGGCCCATTCACCCTGGCCGTCCACGGCGTAGATTCCGAAATGCACGAACATGCCGAGTTTGGCGTCCTCGAACCATTCCTCCGCATCCGCGGCGGCGAGATTGAACGCCGCGGCCGCGGCGATAACGGCATTTGCGATTTGCTTCATTTTTTACCTTTCATCGTAACTGGCGGACCTTGTGCAACCGCGCCTGTTCGTCGAACCGGCGGCCGTAGCGGCAGTTGTCAAGGCAGGCGCGCGTTTTTTGTTTCCCTTGATGCATGCATATTATAGCATATTTCCGAGCGCCCACGCTAAAGACAGACCCGCGGCGGGGCAAACTTTCAATCTGCCTCGCCGCGGATCTGTCTTTCCCGACCCGCATACCGGATCGACTTCGTCAGGCGATCTCGATTCTGCGCGCCTGGGTTTCTGGACGTTTCGCGACCGACACCGAAAGTATTCCGTTGGTCAGCGACGCTTTCAGCGTGGCAGGATCGGCCATTTCGGGCAGATCGACGCTGGCGGCGTAATCGTCATATTCGAATTCAGCCGCGACCTGGCGGAACCCGGCCGGGTTCTGATGCTTGGCGTGCGTCTTCAGCACAAGTGTGCGCCCTTCCACGTCAAGATCGACGCAGCCTTTGCCTACGCCGGGTATGACGAACTTGAAGTCGTAACCGTCGGGACGTTCGTCCATCTTCACCGAAGGAAGCGTGTATTTTGCCGTATCCATGACATTCTCCTTTCTTGTTTATTCCGCAATCGCGATGTGGCGGACATTCGCCTCGTCGGCTTTCGGAAGTTCGATTCTGAGCACGCCGTCGGCGAATTTGGCGTTCGCCTTGGCGGCGTTGACGCGGAACGGCAGATTCAGCCGCCGCGACCAGGCCGGGGTCGTTTCAATGTGCTTGCCCGTTTCGGCATCCATTTTCGGCGCCGGCTTGTCGGCAATTACGACCGCCTGGGGCTCAAGCGTCAGCTCGACGTCTTTCGCGGTCCTGCCCGGCAGTTCCAGATCAACAATCACCGCGTCATCGTCGAGGAACACGTTCACGGGAGGGAACTTCCCGGAGGCGCGCGCACGCAAACGGCTGAATACGCGGCTGTTGACGTCGAGCATCTCGTCAAGGATGCTCCATGGATTGACTGTCATCAATGTGTTCATGTTCGTTTTCCTTTCTTTTTACAACACCGGCTGATCAGCAAACACCGTGCCACCGGCGCGCACCGTTGAAACCCCCGAAGGAGCGTGACATATTGTCGCTGAAAGCCGGCGGAAGAGGGACAATACGTCACCCCTTCGTCCGACCTTGCCTTATCACCAGTTTGCAAACGAAAAGGGCGCGGCCAAGCCGCGCCCTTTTCTCATCAGTCACTGAAAAACAGCGGCTGTTATTTCTTAACCAGTTTACGCACCGCCTTGTGCGAGCAGAAAGTGCGTTCGGTGTAGAGTTTCGCGCGCCAGCCGCCGCCCTTTTTGATGACTTTGATCGCCTCGATCCACGGACTGGCGAATGGAAAGAGTTTTTCGACTCGGACGCCGTAGCTCTCGCGGCTCACGGTGAAATTGCCGCTGACGTTGCTCCGCCCGTTGTCAATCGCGAGAACCTTCCCTTCAAAATCCTGAACGCGGAATTTGTCGCCTTCTTTGATCTTGATGGAGACGCGCACGATGTCACCGGTCCGGAAATCCGGAAAATTCTTCTTTTTAAGCCCGGCAGTCTGTTCGGCGTTAATCTTGTCAAGCAGTTTTATGCCCATGTTTCACCTCCTTCAGGCTGTCGGCGTTTCGCCGGACTTCGCCGCCGTTTTGTTTTTGGCCTTTGCCGCGTGATGGGGTTTCAGCGCCGGATTTTTCGCCCGGCGGATGAGCGACGCAACAGTGGTCGACGGCTTCGCGCCCTTCTTCAGCCAATGGTCGACGCGGTCGAGGTCGAGCTTGAAATTGGCGTCTTTCATCTGGGTGTCGTACCACCCGAGAATTTCAAGGAACTTGCCGTCACGCGGCGAACGCGAGTCTGCCGCGACTATGCGGTAGGTCGCATGGTTGGTGCAACCGGTGCGGCGCATTCTGATTTTTACCATGTCTTGACTTCTCCTTTTCAGTGATTGAATTGGCGCAGAGTATATCATAATTCCGACCGATGCGCAAGGGCTGACAAAACAAGCGAAAACTACCGCCGCTTCTGATCTTTGGCGCCCTGCCCGAGCTCCGGCCTGCGGGGGGGCGGCAGGAAAAGCGGGAAAACCGGGGCTCGTTTGGCAAATTCCCCCGGTTCTGCTATAATGCACCGCAGTGGCTACGATACTCCATGTCGACATGGACGCCTTCTTCGCGTCGGTGGAACTGCTGCACCATCCCGAATGGCGCGGCAAACCCCTCATCGTCGGTTCGGGGCCCCGCGAACGAGGCGTGGTCTCCACCTGCTCCTACGAAGCGAGAAAGTTCGGCGTCCGCTCCGCGATGCCATCCCGCACCGCCTACCAGCTCTGTCCGCACGCCGTCTTCACCCGCCCGCGCATGGAACTCTACCAGGCGGTGTCCGACAAAGCGTTCGAAGTCTTCGGACACTACTCGCCGTACATTGAAGGCGTCTCCATCGACGAGGCTTTTCTCGACATCTCCGGCACGGTTCACCTTCACGGCTCCCCCGCCGCGCTCGCCGAAAAACTCCGCCGCGAAATCACCGCCGTCTGCGGCGTTACGTGTTCGGTCGGAGTCGCCACCAACCGCCTGCTCGCGAAAATAGGTTCCGAATACCGCAAGCCGGACGGCCTCACCGTGATGCCTTCCGACCCGGCGGCGGTCGCCGCGTTTCTCGCCCCGGAACCGGTGGGCATACTTTGGGGCATCGGACGCAAAACAGAAGCGGCGCTTCGCCCGTACGGCATCGTCACCTGCGGCGACCTTCAGCGGCTCGCCGTGCCGCAGCTCGCCGCGATTCTCGGCTCGGCCTCCGCCGCCGAAACCCTGCACGACCACGCTTTCGGCATTGCTGACGACACCGTGAACTGGCGGGGGGCGGAGGAGAAATCAGTCTCACGCGAACACACTTTCGACGAGGACGTATGCGACCGCGGCGCGGTGCGGGCGAAGCTCGTGGAACTCGTCGGCGAAGTCGGCAGACGCTTCCGCTCCGAAAGACGCTGGGCGCGCACCGCCCGCATCAAACTGCGTGATGCGGCGTTCAGGACCACAACCCGGCAGGCGCCATTCGATGCCCCGGCGCGCGACGACATCTCCTTCAGGAAAAAAGCGCTCGAACTGTTCGACCGCGAAAAAACCGGCTCGGTGCGTCTCGTCGGTTTTGGCGTCACCGACATTACGGTCGACCCGCCCGCCGCGGAACCCTCGCTCTTCGCCGACCCCGAGGACGAACGCCGCGAAAAGCGCGAACGTCTCAGCGAAGCCCTCGACGCACTCCGCGACCGGGGAATTTCCATCGGCTGAATTCAGTGGATGAAAGTCACCTTCGACTTCTTCACGGTAACGCCGATCAGCGTACAGTACCCCTCGTGCAGTCCGCCCGCGGAAGGATAGCACACGAAGACGAAACATTTAGTCCTGCCGGAGGCGTCCGGCGTTCCGGCCGGCAGCAGCGTCGTCGTGCCGGAAATCTTGTAAGTGTTCTTAACGCCGGTCGCGTCCTTCACTGTTAGTTTGCAGGCGACCTTGACCGTGCCGTCGGCGGCGAACGTGAGCGTAATCTTGCGGCCGCCTTCCGAACGCGTCAGCTTCTTGCCGCCGATTCCGGCGACGGCCGACTTCCACGGCTTTTTCTTCCAGTCGACCAGAACAGCCCTGAATGCGCCGCCGGACATCACCGGCACCCCCTCTATCATTTCGAAATGCATCCGCTCCGTCGCGTTGGTGCCGGAGCCTTTCACCGCCACCGACGCCTCGTACGCCGGCGTCTGGCCTCCGCCGGCGGCGAAACCGTCGAAGCTTTGGGCCGACAGTTTCAACGTCTTGCCGGTGACTTCGGAAATCGTGCCGGACAGCTTGCCGGACTTTGAAACTTTCAGCGTGACGGTGCCCACCCCTTCGGCCCCGCCGCGGTAAGTGCCGGCGAATCTGATGTCGAACGCCGAGACCGACAGCAGCGCGGTCGAGACGTACTTCGCGCCGCCGGCGGCGACCGTGAACGTCACCGTGAAGTCGCCCGCTGTTTTCGGCACGCCGGAGAGGCATTCCTTCTCCGCGTCGTATCCAATTCCCGAGGGCAGCCCATTCACCGTCATCTCGCCTCCGGTCAGCCGGCAGTCCAGACTGAACGCGACACCGGTCGACAGCAGATACGGCCGATCGGTGTTTAAACCGTTGACGAAAAGAAAGTTCGCCGCAGTGCGGTTGACCACGGTGATCGTGAAAGCGCAAGTGCGCGCCTTGGTCACCGCAGCATTGGCGAGAAGCAGTTTCACGGCATACACCCCCGCCGTTTTCGCCTTCCCGGCGATCGCCCCGGTTTTTTCATCGAAGGCCATGCCTTCAGGCAGGCCCTTAACCGTTATCTTCGGCAGCGAATACGACTGCACGCCGAGCGGAAGCGTGAATTTGCGGTTCACTTCGCAGGTGAACGCGCCGCCGTCGATTCCCGCCGCAGGCTTCAACGCCGTTTTGTCCTTCGACGTCTTGACGAACCGGGCGTAGAAAATCTGCGGATAGTCGTCGTTGACTATGTAGGAGACGCTGGCGATGCGGCAGTCTCCGCCGTCGGTGTAGGGAGTGGCGAAAGCGGCGTCGCGGTACCAGCCGGCGAAGACGTAGCCCGTGCCGGCAGTCGCCTTCAAATTGATTTTCTTGCCCGCGAGATACGAACCGCCGCCCGTGACTTTGCATTTGGAGCTGCCGCCGGAACGGACGATCTTAACGTTGTGTTTGACCGCCGACCGGTCTCGGAACGCCGCCGTTTCGGTAAACGTCTGCCGCAGCGTGCGCGTGTTGTTGTGCATGGAGTCGCCGACGGCCACGCCGTCGTACTCATAGTCGGGCGACGAAAAAAACGGCACCGCGTCGTAGTAATTGCCGTCGCCGTCGTAGTTGTAGGCCATAATCGTGTGATAACGCTTCTCCCCGCTGGTGAAATAGCAGCCCCGGGAATAATCGTGGTACTGCGGCCCGCGGTTTGCCTTGTCAGCCATGTAATCGTCGTGGCCCGCGCCCATCAGATGACCGATCTCGTGCGTCATCACCTCCCCCACCGACGTCGCCCGGACGGCGCACACGCAGTACGCCCAGTCCGCGAAATAGCCGTACATCTCCTGAGTGTAGTAATATGCAATGCCGCTTGAGCCGTATGTTTCGCCGCTGTCCACAAAGACGCAGACAACGTCAGCCCCGACCGCGTCGCGCTTTTTCTTCACCCCCGCCCACGAAACGCCGTTAAGTTTAGTTCCCTTCTGCGCCGCCTTGAGCTGCTTAAGCAGCGAATCGTTCTGCTTCACGCCGGCGTCGCCCTTTATTTTATAGGTACCGACCAGCCTGAAGCGGAACTTCTCGTCGATTCCGGTGTTGCCGAGCGCGGCGTTCATCTTCTGCACCGAAACCTCGGCGAAATTCTCCATGCCGCCGCCGTTCTCGTCCACCCACTCCGCCGCCCTGAGGTCGTAGGCGACCAGCACGTCGACAATCGCCGCCGCCTTTGCCGCCGCCGCCTTCGGCGGAACCGCCGACACGACAGCCGCCGCCTTCGCCGCGGCAGCCTGCGGCGGAACGGGCACCGCGCCTTCGCAATCGCGCGCCCAGCGCTCCACGACCGCCTTTTTCACCACCGTCTTCTCCGGCGAAGCGGCGACCGACAGCACCCGCCCGTTTTCAACGTCCTGCACGTCAATCAGCAGACCTTCCGGCGTCTGCACCACCACCGCATCGCCCATTCCGCAGCCACCGGACGAAGCGATGAAGGCGGCGCGGCCCCGGCCTGCGGTCGGGGTGCGTTCAATAAGCGTAAGTTCCGCGTCCGCATCGTCGAAAAGCGAAATAGCAAGCACGTCGCCGACCGAAAGCTCCTCCGCGATTTTCGGAGCTTCCGCCGCCGGTATTTCCACCCGACTGCCAGCCGGGGCGGCGACTGATTCTTTCAATGCCGCCGCCTTGGCGAAGGGCTTCTCGCTCGCCTCAGCCACCGGCTGCCGCCGGTAGTCGAGACAGTACGTCGCGGCGGTCAGCGAGCCCGAACACGCCGCCGCCAAAACAAACACAACTGTTGCAGAAATTTTCACTGTTCTTGTTTTCCGCGTCCGGGCAAAAGTCGGCCGGGGCCGGAAGCGCCGACTTAACACCGAAACACCTCCTTTATTATAGCAAACGCGCCCGCTTTTTTGCAAGTACGCGAAAAAGACAACCGCGCGAAATATTGCTTTCACCGCGTTTCCGGCGCCTTGCCGCAGATCAGCGACACCGGACCAAGCAGTCCGGACGGTTGGAGCTTGTCGGTCACATTCGGACCCGAACAAGGCCACTTCGTCTCGTTTGGCGCGTTCCAATAATGAAGCACGGACCGCGTGACGCGCTTATCCGGCGGCAGAAAACAGTCGCCGACGAGCCGGTTGTACCAGTTGTTGGTGTAGCGGATTTCTATTGCGTTGTCGCCGCGGCGGACGGCGGACGCGATGTCGACCTGCCACGGTGCGCACCAGGCGACGCCGCAGTCCTTGCCGTTGACGAACACGCGGGCGAGCCCGGTCGGCACCTCGCCGAGCGACAGCGTTGTCGGCAGCGACGCGGCATCGTCAACCTTGACGCAGGTGCGGTAAGTCGCCGTGCCTGCGAAGTGCTTGAGGTCGTCGACAGTGGTGAAATCCTCCAGCTTGTCGAACCGCCGCGCCTTCGGCGGCTCCGCCGTTATCCATTTGTGGTAGGCGAAAGAGACCGCCCACGGCCCATGCAGTCGTGAAGTCGGACCGCCGCCGGACAGCCGAACGGCGGGCGTGTAGGACGGTTTATCAGGGAGAAAGAGAACGAAAGCGCTGCCGCCGACGGGGAGCGAGAGACGGACTTTCGTGCGTCCGTCGGCGAGACGCACCGCATCCGCGGCGCGGCGAGACGACGTGAGGGCGTCCCAGATTTCGACGGCGGGGGCGGCGGCGCGGAAGATGACTTTCGCCTCACCTTCGCCGGCGAGAAAATAGATGTCCGTCGATCCGTCGCGGCGGTGGCGCCAGGTCCAGTCCGACGAAGTCTCGACATCGGGCTTGAGCGAACCGACATCGACCGTCGCCGGCAATTTCGCGGGCGGACGCGCGTCGAACACGATGCGGTAGCGTTCGAGCAGCTTCGGATTCTTCGCAATCGCGTCTTCGTTGAGGAGATCGAAGTCGTAACCCTTCGGAATGCGCACGTCGAGTTCGCCGGAGACGGTGTTGCGCAGCCGCCCGTTGTCTTTGGCCCAGCTGAAATTGCCGGGGCCGCCGCATCCCCAATGTACGTACGCGCCGTCCATGGCGCGCACCGCGACGTCAGCCACCGGACGGCCGCGCTGCAGCAGCGTCTGGCAGCGTCCGAGATAGCGGACGAACGGGGCGAAGTCGTCGTGCCAGGTGACGTGCCTGTTGATGTGGCTGCCGGCGAAGTATTCGTTGCCGGGCGTGCCGTACTTCGATTTCGGCGACGTCGTGTAGGTGTGCCAGACCATCAAGTTCACGCCATCCGCAAACGCCTGGTCGCCGACAGGCTTGAGGTACGCCGGATCGACCGAATAGTGGCGGTGCATGTGGGTGAACGCCTCGACGGAGACGATGTTGCGCCCGTAGGCCGCCGCCGCGTGGACGGGGCCGCGCACGAGAAAGTGTCCGTTCGCGTTGGCGTGCCCGGTGAAGTCGCGGTATTTGCTCTCCACCAGCGGCCAGAACTCGCCCTGCGGAATGTCGTTGGCGGCGAGGAACTTGAGCTGATCGCAGCGCCCGAACGTCTCGGGCGTGCGCGTCCAGGGGCCGCCGGATTCCGCTATCGCCCCCATGCCGCGTTCGTGCGCCCATTCGCGGACGGTTGCATAGAAGTTGGCGACCATCATTTCGCCCCGGCTGCGGCGATAGTCGTCGATAACCGCAGCGGAATCGACATCGGGCAGGTCGAAGCCGGCGAGAATCGGCAGCGACGGCCGCAGCCCGCGGCCGATGATGCGCCGGTAGTCCGCCTCGAAGGTAGGGCTCCACGTCGGCATCATCCCCTCCCAGCTGACGTTGTAGATGTAGCGGAACGTCCTGTTGGTGCCGCAGAGTCCGTCCAATCGCGCGCAGAGCCTGCCCATGGTGCGGTCGAGATGCCGGCGCACCGCCAGGGGGTCGAGGATGTCGATGTCTTCGGGGCGGCCGTGGATGATGTCTGAACCGAACCGGACGATCGTCCAATCCGCGCCAAGTCCCGCGCCTTCCGCGGCGGAATTGAGTTCGCGCACCTCCAGCGCCGGAGTGCGTTTCCGCGCGGCGTCGTCCATTCGCTTGGACTGGCCCGCGGCGGTGTCGACGACACCGTCGCCGGTCGCCCGCCATTCACCGGCGGACTGCGGCGCGGCGGTTCGGACGGCGAAGACGGCCACGTCCCGGAAGTAAGGCGAGGCCGGCCGCTCGAACGGTTGGCCGGGTCGGTAGCGCCGGCAGATGAGAATCTTCGGATTGTCCCCTTTCGCGTCGATCTGTCCGCGGAGGTGCCCGCCCGAGGCGGCGATGTTCATGGAGAAGGCGATGCCGTTGGCGGCGCAGGAGCGCACGGCGTGCTCGACGAGACCGAGCCACTCCTCGCCCCCCCACTCGATCTCCGGCGGCGGATTGATCACGTGCTCGTCGTCGATCCAGTAGCCCCGCGAATCAGTCAGGAGCACCCCGCCGAAACCAAGCTCGGCGATATCCTTCGCCTCCTCGGCGACGGTCTCGCGGTCGGTGAGCGAGTTGCACCAGAACCAGTACGTCCACGCACGGTTCGCCATCGGCGGATCCGCGAAATCCGCCGCCATGGCGTCGATCGCCTCGTCCGCCCGTGTCTGCAATCCGCCCAAAACGAGAGCCGCGACAACAAGCCGCTTCAATCCACCAACACCCATGTCTCCATGCTTTCTGTGTCGTTGTGATCGATCAGCGCGTCGGCACGGGTCCGGGACGGTTCGCCCTCGCCCGTGGTTCAGTGCTTCAAATCATGCCGTCGCGGACGCTTCGGGCTCGACCGTGATGCTCTCCGAAACGAGCGTTACGCCGCGGGTTCCCAACGCGGAAATCGGCGTGACTTCAAACCGGAAAGGTTTGCCCTGCGGCAGGAGCTTCGCCGAAACAGGCATGCACACCGCGGCCATGGCGCGCAAGTCGGACGGCGGCATGTTGTAGCCGGGCGCCAGAAGGTACTTGACTCCGAAGACTTCGCCGCCCGTGAGAACGATTTTCGCTTCGTATTTCTGTGGACGCGTCGACGGTTCGCAGATTGCGGCCGGCACGACCACCTCCCAGCACAAAGTCTCTCCGCCGCCGCGGCTTTTGCGCTTGTATGAGACCACTTTCGGCTTCGCACCCGTCGGAAAACGCGGCGGCGCCTCCTTCGCGCGGCGCGCCTCGTAGGAGTAGGGCTTTTTCTCCGCCGCAGGCAGCGGCAACACCCAGTCGTCGCCGAGTGAGCGCCCCCAGTAAAACTCGCGCCTCGCGATCACCACACGGTCGTCGTAAACCTCTACCAGCATACCCTGGCGACCGTCCCACTGCGGGAACACATCCGCGACCTTGTCGGCGGAACCCTTGCCGCCGTGCGCGTTTTCATAGCTCGCCCCGGCAATGTCGCCGGGCAGACCCGTGTAGCGCAGCGACGAAGTGCCGATTGACGTGAACGCCCCCTGCCAGATGGTGCGGTCGTCGGTGAGGGAGAAGTGCGAATGGCCGGAAAAGGCGATGGCGTTGGGAAACGGCGAAAGCGCACGGGTGGAGCGTCCGTCGTCCTGACCCCATCCCCAGCCGGCGTAGCAGGTGTCCTTCGGGTGGGGATGCTGGAAGTAAAAGAACGGCGTTCGCGGGTCGATTTTCGGCGCGACTCCGGCAATGGCTTCGCCGGGGTCCGCCACCGCGTTCTCCTCTTTGCCGCGGCACCGCGCGCCTTCGCCCCAGTGTGCGCCGATGAACGTGAACCCGTTGACGGTCTTCACGTAGACAGGCGAGAACGGCTCGCCGAACACCTTCTCCCATTTTTCCGGACGGTTGTGGGCGAAAATCTGCCGGTCGCGCTCTGCGGGATCTTTGTACACTCTCTCGGCGTGCTTGCCGTAGGTCCACCCTTCCCAGTCGTGGTTGCCGCAGACGAAAAGTTTTTCGACTTTGCGGCCGTCGGGCAGCTTTCCGCCGGGGAAGACCGAGTTCCACACGCCGGCGAAATTCATCATCTGATCCACGGTGCCGTTGTCGGTCAGGTCGCCCGCGGCAAGCACCGCGTCAACCCCGCGGTCGCGGTACCATTCAAGGGCCTTGCGGAAAGTGTGGACGTCTGCCGGGCGGTCGATCAGGTTGTTCGGCGCCGAGCAAAGATGGATGTCGCTGATCACCCCGAATCTGATTTTCGGCGTTCCGTGCGAAGCGCTGCCGGGCGGACAGCAGAACATGCGGCAGCCGCCGAAAGCGCCGGCGGCGGCGCCCGCGCCAAGGCGCACGAGGAAATCGCGTCTGTTGATTTTGTTCATCTTTTTTATCCTTTCCTGTTGTTTGCAAGGCCATTGAGAATGTCCACCGCCGCCACCGGGAAACGCCCGAGCGGATCCGGTCCGACGTTGAGCATGTAATTGGAACCGATCGACCGGCACTTCTCCCTGATCGCCTCGATGTCGGCGACGGTGCGGTAATGCGTGTCGGTCGGCCGGTACCCCCACGAATCGTTCATCGTGCCCACGGTTTCGTAAAGACGCCCTTCCTCGGTTTTCGACGCGATTGCGTTGTCGCCCGGCGTCTCGTAGTCGCCAAGGCCGTTGCCGATGCGTCCGGACACGAGACAGCCCGGTTGATGTTTGCGCACAAGATCCACGAACTCCTGAGATTCGGCGCGGCTCATCGTGACCGGCACGTCGAACCAGATCAGGCAGAGGTCTCCGTACTGGGTGAGAATCTCCTTCATCTGCGGCAGAGATTTACGCTGCAGATACCGTTTGAAATCGTAGCCGGAGGCGTCTTTCCAGTCCCAGTCGTTGCCCCACGCCCTTCTGCCGTATGGCCAGTTGCCGAAAACGAGCCGGCCGCCGCCGTCCGGATCGCTCCAGTCGACGTCCTGGGAATAGTAGAGACCGAGCTTGATTCCCGTCGCGCGGCAGGCCTCGGCCACCTCGCCGATGACGTCGCGTTTGAAAGGCGTCGCGTCGACGACGTTGTATTTCGAGACCCTGGAGCGGTAGAGGGCGAATCCGTCGTGGTGTTTCGATGTTATCACGAAATACTTCATGCCCGCGTCGCGCGCCCGTTTCATCCAGTCAAGGGGGTCGAACATCACCGGGTTGAACGCCCTGGCGAGCAGCGAGTACTCCTTCACTGGAATCGACTCCGAGTGCTGCAGCCACTCGCCGTAGACGTGCGCGCCTTTGCGGCCCTTCCATTCGCCGCCGGCGAGCGTATACAGTCCGAAATGGGCCATCATGCCGAACTGCGCCTCTTTGAACCACTTTTTCGTCGCCGCGAGAGCCGGGGTGTCGTCCGCCGCGAAAGCGGTGGTGAATTGCGCCGCCGCGAAAGCCGCCGCGCCGCCCATGAACGTCCTTCGGTCTGTTTTCATTCTTCCTTAACCTCCTTATGTATCAAGCCGGCTCGACCGTGACTTCCATGCAGGAACCGTCGCGGTTGGCCGGCACCGTGAACATTGAAGCCCGCCCTTTGCGGGCCACTTCAAGCCGGTGGATATGCCCGGTGAAAACGCCGACCAGGTTTTCCGCCGCCAGCACGCTCTCCCTGAACTCGAAAGTCTCCGGCGAGGCGCGCTCCGCCCAGCGTTCGCGGCGCTCGATTTTCCAGTACGGGTCTTTCGCCGCGCCCCAGGCGGGATTGCCGCACGTGCAGATCGAAAAACCCTCCACCCAGAGCGGAATGTGCATGCACAGCACGACGGGTTCGCCGCTGGCGACCTCACTCTTCCAGAAGCGCAGCTGTTCCGGCAGTATGTGATAGGCGGAATTGTCGATCATCACGAAACGCACGCCTTTGACGGTCTTCGAATAGCAGAGCGGGTTCTCGCCGCGGTAGAAACGGGAAAGTCGTTTCGCGATCCACCGGTTTCGCTGCTCGATGTCGCTGCCGCCGTCACCTTCAAAGTGCCAGTCGTGGTTGCCGGCGGTGTAAAGCCAATCAAGCCCGCTTTCTTCAAGGTCGTGCGCGAGTGTTTCAACGTTGGCCAGCGTGGGGAAGCTGATGATGTCGCCGACAAGCGCGACGACGTCGGCTTTGGCCTTTGCCGCGCGTTTGAGGGCTCCGGAGAGCGCGTCGCGAGGAGCCGGACACTGCCCCATCCGGCGGTAAAAATCGGAATACTCCGCATCGCGGCCGTCGGCGAAACCGAAGTGCGTGTCGCCGATCACGAAGAACTTCAGCGTGCCGTCCGCGCCTTTGCGCCTGAGCCACAGATGGCA
>JAGCAM010000029.1 GCA_017652705.1 Kiritimatiellia bacterium
CCGCCGCACGCCACAGCCACGCGCCCGTCCCGGGGCCGCGGCACCCGCGCCGCGTAGACTTTCTTGGGCGCCGCCGACCAGCAGCGCAGATCCGCCACGGTGACCGACGCCGCCCACGCCGCCGCCGCAAGCTGCGAGCATTTGAGGGCGATTCTCGTGTTGTCGTCGTCGGTGTTTTCGGCGACGACTCCGAGTGCCACCTGCACACCGGCTTTCACCACCGTGCGGGTGATTTCCCTCGTCAGCGCCCCTCGCATGTACACGTCGAATTCGGTTTTCATCAGGCGGTCAACGTCTTCGAGTTCCGTCGCCGCCGCGGACGCCCCGCCGGCGGAAACGGAGTACGCGGCGGCGCCGGCCGCGCGGTAGCGCAGATACGGCAGCGCCATGCCGGCGTACAGTATGAACCGGTTGAGGTACGGTATCAGCACGAACGGCAGATCGAGCCGCCATTCTTCACGGCACGGGCCGAGACCGTCTTCGATGAACACCCACACGGCGCCGGAGGGTCTCTCCCCCGCACGGGCGGCCGCCGCGTCGGCGCGCAGCAATGCGTTGCCGGGTTTGATTTCCGCGGCGGCGGCTATGGCGTCCGCCGCCCCGCCGTCGCCGTTTATCCAGCGGAAAACTCCGCGAACGTACAACACGTAGGCGTTGGTGTAGTCGGCGGCGGAGAGCGATTCAAGCCTGCCAGAACTCGCCGGATCGTAGCCGCACCGGCTCTTTACCGCGCCGGTGAAGCCGGGGTCGGCGAGTGCGCGGTCGGCCGCGCCTTCGCCAGGCCGTTCGGCGTTGTTCTTTCTCATGTAGGCGTCAGCGTCGCGGCGCAGCCGTTCGCGCGCGGCGGCGATTTCACGCCGTCTGTCGTCGAGCCAGTTGTCCTGCCGCTGCGCCGCACGGTTGAGTTCGGTGCGCGCCGCCTCCGTCCTGCCGTCGACCATGTAATCCACCGCTTTGTATAAGCACGCGAATATGTGATCCTGCCCGGCGCCGGTGTAAGGCAGAACCCTGTCGTTGGCAACCATCGCGAACGATGCGCCGGCCGCGGCGGCCGCGGCGCCGCGCCGGGCGTTGTCGGCGATCGCGTCTTCGGCAAGGTCGAACCTGCGTATCGCCTCCGCCCGGTCGTCGGCGAGGTACTTCGCCGAACCGGCGAGAAGCTGCCACATCAGCAGATCGGCGCCGCCGCCGTCGGCCCGTTCCGAAACTTCGGCTGACGCTTGTTCGTATCTCCCTGAAACTATGTCGCGTTCGTAGTCGTCGAGGACGTCTTTGGTCGTCCGGCAGCCGGCGAGAAGACAGAACGCCACAGGCGGGAAACCGCAGATGACGGTCCAGCGCACCAGTCCCCCTCTTACCAGCCGAAGTTTATCAGCGGGAACACTATTCCCGAACGGTTGAAGTTGAGAAAGCCGATCTGAAGACCGCGCAGCCGTCCCGCCACGTTGACGGCGCCGATCTGCACTCCGCAGGCTTCCCCGTCGGCCACGTTGACGAAACCGACGTCTATCCCCCGCGCGTCACCGGCGAAATGATTGCCGAACACGTTGGCGCCGATGCCGCCGAATTCAACGCCGCGCGAAAAGACGCCCCAGTCGATTCCGTACGTGCCGGCGTAACTGCCCCAGCCGAAATTGAACCTCACGCCGTAAACCGAGCTCTCGAAATTCGGCGCGCTCCACGGCAGAAAGGTGAGCCCTATCGGCAGCGCGTACTGCCGGTAGCCGTAGCCGTTCGACGAATCGCGCGGCACGAACGAAACGTCTCGCGCGTTCTTGCCCGCGGCGTGGTCGTTGGCAACGCCCTCGCCGGCTTTCCATCCGTCCGCTGAAGCCGTGAACACGGCCGCCGCGCATATCGCTCCGAACAAACTCTTCATTGGCTGTTTCTCCATTAAAACGGCGCGACCACGCCACCGGTCGATGTGCCCTTCACGTTCGTAAGCGGCGCTTCCGCAGATGGCTGAGCCTGCGGCGCCGCCCGCGGCCGGCGCAGACGAGCGCCGGCCGTCATTTTCGCCGGGTCGCCGCCGAGAATACGGGCGTAGCTCAACTTCTCCCTGACCTCGGTGACCTGCACGTCGCCCACCGGCTCCTCGAGATAATCGATGATGCCGCCCGTCCTGGTGTCGCGCACCGCTTCGCCGAGCGAATAGACCGTGAACACCTCTCCCTCGGCGATCGACTTGCCGCCTTCGCCGATCACGAGCGTGCCGGAAGACGTTTTACCGACGATCTCGAACGGCATGACGCTGCCCATAACCGCGTCCGCGACCCGCATGGCGGCGCCTTCGGCGGAGACCGTGAGGAAAGACGCGATGTCCGGGGCCTGGAATTCGTGCGACCAGAGCGTGATCGTGTCGGCCCACTTGAGCTGCCCGGTGGGCGCCAGCAGCACCCGGTAGGAAACATCCGCGAATTTCTGCGGGGCGGTAGGCACGATCTGGTTGGTCAGCGGATTCACCGCCGCCGGTTTGACCGTGAAGAACCTCACCTCGCCCACGATGAGATAATCGGTGCCGAGCTTCTGGTTGGCGCGCACCGCGTCCGCCGGCGACGCGTTCGGAGCGGCGAGACGGGCGAGTTCGGCGTCCAGCTCCGCGTCGAACTTGCGGTCCAGAACCGTGAACTTGCGCGTCTGCACGAGTCTCTCGTTTAGACGCGACGCCATTTCTTTCGTCCATTCCGCAGACGACTCGGAAGCCCCGTTCCAGCTGAACGAATCACCCGTCGCCGGACGGAACGGCACCACCGCCATCCGTCGCGGGCCGGTCGACGGCGCGGACGCCTGCCCGGCGGCCGCGGGGGGATTGGTGACGGTTTCCTGCGCCGGCGACAACACGGCGAAAAGCGCGGCTGACGTGCATGCGAACGTCCGCGGTGTGAAAAGTCTGACCTTCATGTCGTTGATTTCTCCTTTGCCCACGCTCCGTATGCGGGGACTCAGTTCATTACGTTTTTCCTGTCGACTTCCTTGCCGACGTGAATGCGCTTCTGCCAGAACTCGAGACCGGTCGCGAGTTCCACGAGCGTGAGGTTGAGGTTGTACTCTTTCTGGTAATCGCCGTTGTCCATGCGCAGATTGCGCTCGGTGATGCGCCCCGCGAGGCGGTACTGCGGCGTCACCTTGACGGTGGCGTACTGGCCGGCCTCCTTGTTGTAGACGATCACCTTGCCGCAGTTAGTCAGTTCCTCGCGGAGCGACTGCCCGATCGCTTCGGCGAGCGCTCCGGCGTCCCGGCCCCTGCTGAGCGTGTCGTTGGTGACGTCTTCGATGATCATCACCGCCCGGTTGGCGCCGGGCTGAAGTTTGATGCGGTCAAGGGAAAGCACCGACTGCTTGGCCCTCGAAACCGTGTCGTTGATGTCCTCCTCCGAAAAACCGGCCACGGTGGCGCGGGTTTCGCCTTCCGCGTAGCGTCGGGTCGGGGTCGTGCATCCGAAAACGCCCGCCACGGCGAGCGCGAGAACCGGTATTGCCAGTCTTTTCATGTTTTTGATCTTTCCTCCGTGTTTGGGCGGTCGCCGGCGTCAGGGCCGCTTCCGCGCGTAAAAGCGCATGTCCACCGCCTCCGGCGCCGGTGCGGTGCATTTAAGCCCCTTGACCTCGAACGGCTGCAGCGCCAAAGTGTTCCAGGTCGAAACCAGCGATTCGATTTCAACCCCGTCGGAGTCGAGCCACTGCGCTTTCCACTGCAGCGGATATTCCGAACCGGTGTTGTTAACCGCGTTCGCCTGGAGAGTGAGAAAACCGCCCGCGCCCTTCACGCAGCGGAAATCGGTGATCACGACGTCGTCGGAAAGTTCCGGCGAAAGCGTAACCCGCCTGTCCGGCGGCGGGGTGGAGTTGGACACGCACCCGAACAGCGCCGCGATCACGACGAACGACAGCATTCTCATTTTCTTACTCCTGTTTTCTGCCCGCTTCTGCCGCTCTGGGGGCGGTCCGGCGGGTTGAGATTATTCTAACAGATTCCATCCCCGCTGACAAGGGGGTGCGCGTCGTCGAATTCCCGCTTGGTCTTCTCCACCCCGTATCCGCGCCCGGTCTTCTCCCTGACCCCGTCCGCCGCGGTTGCCGTCCGGCGCTCAAGTTCGTACCGCGTCAAATCGGCGCGGCGGACGCCGAACGTCGACGTTTCACGCAGTATCGCCGCCGCCATCGCGTCGGCGTCTTCGGGTCTCGCAAGCACGACGAGCATCTGCGCCGGCCGGCCTTTTTTCATGAATATCGGCGCCGTCGCCACGTCCAGCGCCCCGGCCGCGCGCAGCCTGCCGCAGGCGTACGCCAGTTCCTCGCCGGTCATGTCGTCGATGTTCGCCTTCAATTCCGTCACCCGGCCGTTCGCGCCCGGCGCCGCTTCGTTCCTTTCGCCCAGAAAAACCCTCAGCACGTTCGGACGGCCGGGGATTTCCCGCGCACCGCAGCCTACGCCGGTCTTCGCCACCGTCATCGGCGGCATCGGCCCGAACCCTCGCGCGAAATGCTTCAGCAGCGCCGCGCCGGTTGGCGTGAGCAGTTCGCTCTCCGCCGCGCCGGACGAAAATTCAACCCCTTCCAGAATGTTCACCGTCGCCGGAGCCGGCACCGGCAGCAGCCCGTGCGCGCAGCGTACGAATCCGCCACCGACTTCCGGCCGCGCCGCGAGTATCTCGTCGGGGGAGATTTCCTCCAGCAGCATCGCGGCGGACACGACGTCGCACACCGCGTCCATCGCGCCCACTTCGTGAAAGTGCACCTCGCCGACCGGTTTCCCGTGCGCCTTCGCCTCGGCGGCGGCCACAAGCGAATAAACCGCTTTCGAGTGCTCCTTCACCGTGCCGGAAACGCAGAGTCTGTCTATGACCGAAAGAACGTCTCCGAGCGACGAGTGATGGTGATGGCGGCGCCCGCCGCCGTGCTTGAACCCGTGATGGCGCCCGGCTCCGCCGTCTTCGGTCTCGCCGCGCACGGCGACTTTCACCGCAGTCCCCTTCATGCCGCCGCGCACCGCGTCGGACGCCTTGACGCTCACTCCGTCGAGCCCGGCCGCGTTCAGTCTTGCCAGCGACGCTGCGCGGTCCGGCACGAGTTCCAGCAGCGCCGCGGTTATCATGTCGCCGGCGGCTCCCGTTCTGCAGTCGAAATAAATCGTTTTCATTTTCGAGGCCCTTATGCACGCGAACCGCGCGGATGGTTTATTTTTGAAGCGAGCACGCCCGCGCCGAAACCGTTGTCGATGTTAACGACGCTCACGCCCGCCGCGCAGGAATTGATCATCGCCAGCAGCGCGGCGAGCCCGTCGAAGGCCGCTCCGTAGCCGACACTCGTCGGCACCGCTATCACCGGAGCTGGGGTGAGACCGCCGATCACGGTGGCGAGCGCCCCTTCCATGCCGGCGACCGCGATCACGACCGATGCGTTCTGGATTTCCCGCACGTGGGCGAGCAGCCGTTCAAGTCCGGCGACGCCGACGTCCTCGATTTTGCGCACGCGGTTGCCGAGCGCTTCGGCGGTGAGCGC
>JAGCAM010000030.1 GCA_017652705.1 Kiritimatiellia bacterium
CGGCGCGGCGCGGCGGCGCCGGCCGCGCTCGGGAACTGGCCAGGGAGCTGTGGTCGCGCTACGGGTGCGCGGCGGTCGTGAAGGGCGGCCACGGCGAAGGCGACGCGGCAGTGGACGTGCTGTGCGAGGGAGGGGAAATCAGCGAATTTTCGGCGCCGCGGGTGGCGGAGCCGGTCTCCACGCACGGCACGGGATGTTCCTTCGCCGCGGCGCTGGCGGCGGAACTGGCGACGGGACGTTGTCTCGCCGACGCGGTCGCCGGCGCCAAACGCTACGTGCTCGCGGCGATCAGGCGGGCGTATTTCGCCGGCAATAACTGCGGCGTGCTGGGGTTCGTCGAGCCCGCGGATTTGATATAATACCGCCATGGAGGAAATGACGATAGAGGAATTGGCAGGAGAGCTGCGGCGCGGCGCGAAGGCGGCTTTTCTGGTAAGGCACGCCGAGCGCCCGAAGATGGATCACAACGACCCTTCCTTCGGCGACGCGCTGCCGCTCACCTACGAAGGGCGGCGCACCGCGCTGAAGCTCGGAGGCATGCTCAAGGAGTTCCGCGGCGACGCGGCGTTTTACGCTAGCCCGCTGCTGCGCACCCGCATGACGGCGGAGTGCATCGCCCGCGGCATGGGGGCCGATTCGCCGGAGATCGTCGCCGACGAACTGCTCGGCAACGGCTCTTTCTACTACAACGATCCGCGGGAGGTGCTGGAGCTGTTCAAGCGGCGCGATTTCTTCAAGGCGTGCTTTGAATATTTCACGACCGGCAGACAGAAAGGTTTCAACGACCTCGCCGAAGCGACTGACCTTTTCGAGCGCTGGATCGACGAGCGCTTCACCGGGCGGCTGCTGCTGATCGCCACCCACGACCTATACATCGAGGCGTTTTTCCACTCGCGGGGCGCGGTGGACGAACTGACGCGCGAGAAGTGGGTGAGGTTTCTCGACGGCGGGGCGGTGCTGGTGCGGCCGGACGGTTCGCGCCGGTACGCGATAGTGCGTTCGGGGCTCTCGACCGGTTACGTCGGCGCATGCCGGGTGAAGATTTCGGGGGCGGTTTTCGATTTCGGCGGCGTGATGACCACTTCTGTCATGCCGGAGCGCGTGCGACTGAGAACCGCCGAGTTTGGCATCGACTGGAACCGTCTCGCGGAAGGCTTCGCGCGCTATCGCCGGTTGATGGACGGCGGTTTCATGACGATTGAAGAGATGTACGACAACATCTGGGCCGACGCCGACATCGAACCGGGCGGTGAAATGCGCGCGCGGATAATCGAAGACGACTACGCGAGTTATCTCGACGACTACCGCAATCTCGAAACGCTCGCCTTTATGAGGGAGCTCAAAGCGGCCGGGTGCAGAATCGGCATATTGACGAACATGCCGCCGGCGATGGCGCCGAGGTTCCGCAAAACGTTCGCCGATTTCATCGAACTCGCCGACGCGATGGTTATATCCGGCGAGGAGCGCATGTTCAAACCGCAGCGCCGCATCTATGAACTGCTGCGGAGGCGCATCGGTCTGCCGGCGGAGGAGCTGTGCTTTTTCGACGACGTGGAGGCGAACTGCGACGGAGCGCGCAGGGCGGGGTGGCGGGCGATCGAATTCTCCAGCGCAGCGCAGGCGCGCGAAGACTTCAAGATGCTGACGAGTTGATGGAAAACTTCTTCGCAGTCGCGCGGCAGGTGGCGGTGCTGTTCGTGCTAATCGGGTGCGGCGCCGCGCTGCGCCGTCTGAAACTCGTAGGCGAAAGCGCGGTCGACGGGATGGTGAATCTGCTCATACTGGTTGTGACGCCGTGCATCATAGTAGATGTTTTCCAGCGGCCGTTCGATCCGCGGATGCTCGGTTCGCTCGGCGTCGCCTTCGTGATTGCGGCGGCCGGTCACGCGGCGGTGATCGCCGCATCGTATTTCGCGGTTCGCCACCGCGACGACAACATCCGACGGCCGCTGATGCTGGCGGCGGTTTTCTCCAACGCGGGTTTCATGGGCATACCGCTCGAACAGGCGCTTATCGGCGACGAAGGGGTTTTTTACGGCATCGTTTACGTGGCGGTGTTCAATCTTTTCATGTGGAGCTGGGGGGTGTGGGTGATGCGCGGCGGCGATTCGCCGTTTTTCAGCGTCAAGATGCTGGTGAATCCGGGCACGGTCGGCATCGCGGCGGGGCTGCCGCTGTTTTTCTTTTCGCTCGAGCTGCCGGCGGTGGCGGGCGGGCCGGTACACCACCTCGCGAACCTGAACACGCCCATGGCGATGATCGTGATCGGCTACTACCTCGCCGGCGCCAGGCTCGGCAGGGTGGCTGGCGCCGGCGGCGTCTACGTCGCGTCGTTCATACGGCTGCTGGCGTATCCGCTGGCGATGATCGCGGCGATGTATCCGTTCCGCGCCATGCTCGACCGCAACATGACGCTCGCGATCGTGACGGCTTCGGCGGCGCCGGCCGGGGCGATGATCGCGATGTTCGCCGCGAAGTTCAAACGCGACATCGACGTGTCGGTTGCCGCCGTCAGCGGCACCACGGTGCTGAGCATGTTTACGATGCCGGCGGTGATCGCCGTGGCGATGGAGGTTCTTTGAACTGCAGTAAAGAAAGGAGCAGACAATCATGATGACGAGAAGGGATTTTGCCTTCGCCGGGGCAGGGGCCGCGGCGGGGTTGGCCGGCTGCCGCACCGGCGCACAGGCTGCGAGGGGGGCGGCCGGCGGGCAGGACGGCGAATTCTC
>JAGCAM010000031.1 GCA_017652705.1 Kiritimatiellia bacterium
CCGGGCAGTCGCTCTCCTCCTCCTCCATGTCCCAGCGCTCGACCGCCACCCTGTCGGGCCAGACGTTGACCACGAAGCCCTGCCCGCCGCGCAGATCGCGGCGGGCAGGCACGATGCGCATCGCCTGCTTCGATTTGCCGTTGCGCGGACCTTCGCCGTTTTCAAAGCCGCTGGGCAGGGACGCGTACGACAGCGACGGCACGGCGAACACCGTGAACTCCCCCTGCCACGCCGACCGCTCGTCGATGAACGGATGGTGCTGGTGGCCGGTGAACGCCACGCAGTTCGGGAACTGCGCCAGCACCGGTTTCGTCAGCCCGTTGTCCGCCCATCCGGAACTGTCCGACGTCGTGCCTTTGATCGGCAGATGCTGGAAATAGAAAAACGGCCTGCCGCCTTTGAGGGACGCGCCGTTCTGCGCCATCCACCCGGAGAGGTCTTCGTACCCCCGCCACTCGCCGCTGATGAAATCGTAGCCCTTGACCCTGCGGCGGCGTATCCCCGCGAACTTGACGCCGAAGATATCCTCCCATGAAACGTCCATGCCGCGTTTCACGAGGCGGTCGGCCTCCGAATACCCGTTCGCGTGCATCTCCATCGTCATGTCACCGTAACACCAGCCGTCGAAGTCGTGGTTGCCGGTGCAGAACAGCGGTGTCACGCCGGTGCCGGCGAAGACGCGGTTCCATGCGTCACGCACGTAAACCAGACTCGGCCGCACCCCCCAGTCGGTGATGTCCCCGGGCACCATGACCGCGTCCACGCCGCGGCGCTTGAAAAACCTGAACGACTTTTCCAGCAGCGCCGCCGATTTCGGCGTCGTCACGTGCGGATCGCTCACCACCCCGAAGCTCATCTCCGGCGCACCGAAAAGGTCGAACGACCTGCAGCCCTGCAGCAGCGTCACCGCCCCCGCTGAAACCAGAAATTCCCGTCTGTTCATATGTGTTCCTTCCCTTTTTTCTTTTTTGTTTTTCCTGTCACCGCCGGCTCCTGGTCATTCGCCGTCCCCGGCGCGGAAACCCGCCGCCAGGAACATCCCCGGCCGCCGTCAGAAAACTTATCCGACGACGATTCATTTTTCTTTCTCCTCCGTGAACGCCGATATCCTGAGTTTGGTGCATCCGTACGGCACGAGTTCGACAGCCGCCCCTTTCGAATCGCCGGCGACGAGACGCACCGGAGCGTCCGCGACCGACCAGTTCCACGGCCGCCGGAGCGGCTTTCTGACCACTTTTACCGCCGCCGGATCAAACGGGGCGCGGAGCGCCGGTTCGCGCGGGGCCGCCGCCGGGGTGTCGTCGTTCAGCTCCGGCACCGGATAGGCGAAAAGCAGTGGCCCGAGATACACCGAAACCCGCTCGCGGCCGTAATCGTTCATGTCCCGCCAGCGTCTGACCCGCGGTTTCATCGGCAGCCGCACATCGACTCGGTCGCCGGCTTTCCACGCGCGGCGCAGCGGCAGAAAGCCGTTCCCGGCCGCCGCCGCGGTCTTCACCCCGTTGACCGCGACTTCCGGCGTTTCGCACCAGCCCGGCATCCGCAGCTGGAGCGCGAACTCCGCCCCCGGCGCCTTCTTTACCGTGATTTCAATCTTTTCGTCGAATGGATAGTCGGTCTTCTCCTCGAAAGCGACTTCGCCCGCCGGCAGCTCCGCGGTGAATTCACTCGGCCCGTAAAGCGCCGCAGCGACGCCACCGTCCGCCGTCTTCAGCCACATCGACCAGACGAAGTTCGGCAGAATGCGGTTCAGCGCCGCAGTGCAGCACAGCGGCCAGTGTTGGTTGCTGTACAGCGTCCAGAAATGGCCCCCGCACGAGAACAGCGACCCTTCATGCGCCGCGGCGAGCCGGTTCGGCATCTGCATGTAGACGTGGCGCTTCACGTCGCGCGAAACGCAACCAGGCCCCGCGTTGAAAAACGCCAGTTCGGCGTCGTCCCCCCACCGGCCTTCGCCGAAGCACGCGAGCATCCGCATCCGCGTGAACGATTCCGCCGCGACGTCGCACGTCTCCGTGCCGCGGTGCACCCCCGCCCAGCCCCACTCTTCGTCCATCATCGTAACCCCGTAAGGCTGCGCGCAGTGCCGGTCGAAAAACCCGTACCACGCCTTCACCGACTCCGCGATGTTCCGGTCGCCGGTGCGCATGTAAGCCGCCAGCAGCGACAGGAGCTGCTCCGACGCGTAGACGCCGTGCCGCGTAGGCATGCGCAGCAGCGCGTGGTGGGTCCGCTTGAGATTTAGCGTGTCGACGAGCAGCGGCGAGGGCGGCGTCGCGTACTGGCAGTTGGTGACGAGCGAGCAGCTGATGTCGAGACATTTCGCCACTCCGGGCGAACCTGTCAGCCGGCACGCGTCGAAAACGCCGCTCGCGAACGTCGCGCCCCCGCCGTGCCTGCGGGCCATCGCCTCGTAGTCGAACGCGGCCGCGATCGCCCGCCTGGCCCGCGCGTCGCCGGTCGCCTCGTAGTACGCGCTCACCGCGCGCTCCGCCATGCCGATCACCCAGAACTGCCAGCTGCCGTCGGTGAACGCCTCGCGCTCCTGCGCCGGATCCCGCCGGTCGAGCCACCACAGAAAACCGACCGAATTACCGTCGACCCCGTTCAGCAGCGGCTCCAGCCGCCGCTTCGCCATCGCCTTCAACCCCGCGTCGTCAAGCTGCCAGGCGAGCTTGACGAGTCCGTCGAACCAGTACGCGCCGCCTTCGCTGCTCCACGAACCGAGATGCCGGTTGCCCCAGTTGAGGTTTTTGCCCCGCCGCATGCAGTTCGTTGTCCACGCCAGGCGGAAATGTTCATCCACCTCGTCCATGTGCCCGGTGAAGCCGTCCCGCGCCGCAATCGCCCTGTCGCGCAGCCACCCCCGGGGTTTCACCGCGCCGGGTTTCGCCGCGGTCATCGCCGGCTTCACCGCCGGCGAGCCGGCGCGGACCGCCTTGACGTACCCCGAAACTGGCGTCGCCACCCGGTTGAGACCGGCGGCGAGCTTCACCTTGCCGCGCAACGTCCCGAACGTGTCGTACACCTCGCCGTCGCACGCCGCCGCCGCGTCGATTATCACCGACCCGCCGCCGGTGCTGTTCAGCACGTAGACGTCCCTGTCTCCCGCGTCCACTTCGGCCGCCGTGCACGGTTCGTACACCCCGACGACGCGCTCGGAGTCTCCTTCGGCCTCGATCAGCGGGTACTTCGCCCCGCAGCGCCGCGGCCGGAACCGGCCGAACAGCAGCGCGTCGCGGTGCTCCCGCGCAAAACGTATCCAGTGACCGATCATCCGCCGGTGCGATTCGGGGTAATCCCTCAGCATCACCGAATACTGCACCACGGAAAAAATCGCCGACAGCACGAATTTCGCCGCCTCCTCGGGCGTTTCGCCGCGGTTCCACTCCAGCATGTCGGAGTGCACGGCGCTGCCGCCGGAAGTCAGACGCAGGTTCGCCGTCCGCACCCGGTTGGCGACGGCGTCGCCGGGGCAGTCACCCGCGCGCAGCATGTTGCCGTACTGCCTTATCGCCGGCCCGATGTACCGCTGGCGGAACTCCACCAGTATTCCCGGTTTGACCGCGCTCAATTCGGCGTAGACGGTCTTCATCAGCAGATCCACCGCCTCGCTCACCGACTTCACGTCGCGCCCGGCGTAGTTCTCCTTCACGGCGGGGTCTTCGCCCTCGCAGCGGAAACTGTCGATGAAGTCGAGTTTGAAGCCGTCGATATCCCACTCCCTGAGCGCCTTGAGATACGTGTCCGCCAGAAAACGCCTCACTTCGGGGAACCGCGGGTCGAGCACCGCCGTCGCCCCGTCGTTCAGATACCGGCCTTTGAACCGCGCGTAGTTCCCGGACTTGTCCCCCACGAACGGCACCGAATACCACAGCATGTACTTCATGCCGAGATCGTGCACGCGCCTGACGTGCGCCGCCATGTCCGGAAAACGCCGGCGGGACAACTTCCAGTCACCGCACGTGCGGTACCCGCGGGACGTGTCCTCCGTCTGCCAGCCGTCGTCGACGATCAGCGTCTTCATGCCGAGTTTCGAGGCGATTTCGCATTCCTTCTCCACGTCCGCCGCGAAAACGTCCTGATGAAATGAGTACCAAGAGGAATAAAGCGGCTCGAACGCCGCCGGCGGCGGCTTTACCGGCTTGAACCCGGATCGGCGCTCGATCCACTTCACCGCCTCGCCGACTGCGTCGCCGAAGAAAACCCCGCGGCGGTCCACGCGTATGCGCACGCGGTAATCCGTCATGCCGGCCTCCGGCTCGGTGAAGAACGTCAGTGAATTCTCCGCGACGCAGCCCTCTTCCTTCAGCCCCGCGGTCACCGCGACCGTGCGCTTCGCCTCGTCCGCGGCCACCAGCAGCCGGTTCGCGTCCGCGTCGTCGACGAACGCCCATACCGGCGTCATGCGGGCGAGCGAAGTCTCGAACCTTCCGCCCCAGTTCGGGGGGATGCCCCCCCCTTCGCCGTCCGGCCGCCAGAGATGGCGCGCCCCGGGCAGCGGCGTCTCGAACGAAACGGTGAACTGCGGCGGCGGCGCCGGCGAGGGCGAAGTGAATCTGAATTCGTGTTCCTCAACCAGTGCGTCGGGAGAAAACGACGTCCGCTCGAGTTTCCAGCCCTTCCAGTCCGCGCAGCGGACTTTCAGCTCCGGCGCCGCCGCCGGCGAAAAGCCGGCCGCGGCGATCAACGCGCCAGCCAGTAACAGATTCATTTACTTCGTCCCCCTCCAGTTGTGCCGGTCGGCCATGTCCATGTAGCGGTTCCAGTCGACCGGGAAAAGACCGTGTCCTCCTTTGTGGAGGAAGAACCCGACCGCGCCGTCCTGGTAACTCTCGCCCGACACCGGAATGCGGTCGTGGTCTCCGAGACCGGTCATGCCGTAGAGCCCCCAGACCGGGGACGCGAGCCGCGCCGCCTCGAACATCCCGTCGGGCGACGAATACCCGTCTTCGCTGCCGGCGCAGATCTGCACCAGCCGCGGCGCCACGCACGCGATGAGCTGGTGGGTGTCGAACGGCCAGTCGCGGTCGTCCTCCATGATTTTGCCGAGATTCTCGCCGAACCAGAACTTCTGCACCATGTACAGCTTCGACACCTGCTCCCCTTCGGGCTGGTCGATGTGGTTGAGCCGCGCCCCCAGCGTGCCCGAACAGTTCACGCACGCCATACCCCAGCGCGGATCCGACGCCGCCGCCCACAGCGCCGTCTTGCCGCCGCGCGACTGGCCGACCACGCCGAAATGCTTCGCGTCCAGCATGGGTTCGGTCTCGATCCAGTCCAGAGTGCGCCCCGCGCCCCACGCCCAGGCGGTTATCGCGCCCCACGCTTCGCCGCGCTCCTTGGCGTCGCGGCCGCCGAACACCCCGTAAACGTCCTTCCGCCACCATTCCGGATCCCGCGGCCGCATATCCGAATAATCCGGCGCGTAGTCCATTATCTCGTAGTGAACGAGCGCGAACCCGCGCGACAGGATGTTGTCGAGCGGCATGCGAGTGAGACTCTGCGAGTTTTCGCAAGTCTCGTATTCCCAGAAATTGATGTAGACGAAACCGGGCGCCGGACGGCTCTTCGCCGCCGCCGGTATGTACGCCGTGATGTGGAAGTTCCCCTCGCCGCACGGTCCCTTGAATTTGGCCAGGTAACGTTTTTTGATTCCGAGCTTCCCGAACACCTCCTCGTCGGGCATCAGTTTTTCGAAGACGATGTCTTTCGGCCGCCCCACCGGCGCGACACCGTACACCTGCCGCGAATAGAAGTCGAGAATCGCCGGACGGCACTTTTTCTCCCATTCCTCCTTCGTCGCCGCCCTGGTGCCGTCCGGCGCCGTCAGCAGATCCGGCACGTTCTCCGGCCGCGCGATTTCACCCTGCGCGGTGCGGAAGCACTGGTAGTCGGAATAATCCATGTAACGGTTCCAGTCGAACCGCGTCAGCCCGTGCTTGCCGGCGCGCAGATGGTAGCCGATCGGTCCGCCGAGATTGAGATTGTTCGGCTCGGGGAAGCACGAGAAATCGCAGCCGGTCAGGTTGAAAATGTGCCACGCCGGGTTCGCCGCCAGACAGGCCGCGAACTCCGCCCGAGGCCCCGCCCACGCGTCCTCGGTCGCCGACCCGACCGCCAGCAGCCGCGGCGCCATCAGCGCCAGCAGCCAGTGCTGGTCGAAGGGCATCTCGCGCTCGCGCCCGGCCCACCGCGCGTAATTCGGCGCGAACCAGTGCGGAAATCTCTTCACCAGATCGGCGACGGTCTCCGAACCCGGCGCGTCGAAATGGTAGAGCTTGGCGCCGCCCGCGCCGGAATTGTTGGCGCACGTCAGCCGGAAGCGTTCGTCGGTCGCGCCGGCCCAGAGCGCCGCCTTGCCGCCGCGAGAATGCCCGATGACCGCGACTTTCGACGCGTCGATGAGCGGCTCGGTGACGATCCAGTCCATCACCCTGCTCGCCCCCCACGCCCAGGCCGACAGCGCCCCCCACGCATCCGCCGCGCGTTTTTCCCCGGGCTTCATGTACGTCTTGAACACGCCGGATTCAAAGCACTTCGCGGGGTCGTCCTCCGCCAGATCGCCGCTCCAGAACCCGACCGTCGCGTAACCGCGGCGGATTATCCTGTCGACCGGCCAGTATTCCGACGCCTTTTCCCCGCCAACGTCCATCCGCCGGCGATCGCCGATCACTATGTGCACGTAAGCCGGCGCCGCGGGGATAATCTTGGGTATGTACGCCGTCGCCGTGAACGAGCCGGCGCCGCTGGTGCCGGTCCAGGAAATCCGCACCCGCTTCATCACCGCCTTGCCGCCGAGCGCCGAAGGGTCGACCTTCTCCACCTCGAAGGCGAGGTCGCGCGGACGCTCCACCGGTCTCCGGCCGAATTCCTCGCGCTCGAACACCTCCTTTATTTCGTTGCGGCGCCGGCGTTCCCATGTCAGCCGCCCCCAGCCGCGTGCCGACGTCACCCTGGATCCGTCCACCGTGTCAAGCAGCTCCGGTATGGAAGTCTGCGCCCCGAACGACGCGCCGATCGACGCCAACGCCGCGGCCGCCGCCAATGTCACCTTCATTTCGTTTCTCCTTTCTGCCACGGCTCTTTGCGCCATGGTGTCGCTTTGCTCCAGACATCCCCTCCCACGATGTGCCCGGCGTCGAACCCGCCGCCCCATCCTTTCACGCCGTGCCCCACTGTGCCGGCGCGCGCAGAAATGATCTCCCAGAAACAAGGCGGTGTCACCCCCCCGTGGCGCACCCCGCCGAACTCGCAGCCGTATCTGCATCTGCGGGGCGAGCCGTTGACGGGAAAAGCGGCTTCCCGCCCTTCGGCGTCGCGCAGCGCCGCGGCGGCTCTCGCGGGCTCCGGACCGCTGGCGACGATCAACAGCGCCGGCTCCCCCGCCGGCACGGCGGAATAAACGCTCGCGAGCACCGCGGCGATGAAAAACTTCTTTTTCAAATCACGCTCCTTTTGCAGGGAAGTATATCAAATCCAGGCCGCCGTGCCAACCGCCCTGACCGCGCGGCGCCGGCGCGCGGCGGTCCAGACGCTCCCGCAGCCTGCCCGCCCGGCCAGGATGGCGAAGCTTGAAGATGGCCTTCGCCTCGATCTGACGCACCCTGTCGCGCGTCATGTTGGAAAAGGCTGAAATTTTGCCGATCCATGTCTGCGGCAACCTTCATCGGACGATGCATGTGATCGTCGAGATCGGCAAGATGTGGACCGACTCTAATCTCGGCAAGTATTTCTCAATCGAGGAAGTGCTCGGTGAATGACTTATCAAAGGGCATGAAGTTTAGGACGAAGGCACGATAAGCTCTTCGGGTTGTTGAAATGCCACGCGCGGCTGGTGATTAGCATGGCTTGGCGTGCAGGGCGAGCAGCCCCGAAGCTCTCTCGACCTTGTGTTCACAGCAGACCTTAACGGACGCGGGGCCGGCGTAGACATGGACCTTGCCCTTGGCGCGGGTGATGCCGGTGTAGAGGATCTCCCGTGTCAGCAGGGAACTGTCCCCCTGCGGCGGCATCAAGATGGCCACGTCGCGGTACTCCGATCCCTGCGCCTTGTGGATGGTCGAGGCGAACGCCAGCTCCTTCGACGGCAACAGCTCGGCGCGGATCTTCCGGACGCCGCCCGGTGCCTCGAGGCAAACATATTGCGCCTCACCCGGTTCATTGGGCATGACCACCCCGATGTCTCCGTTCGAGACGCCCAGCGTATGGTCGTTCTGCGTGATCATCCACGGCACGGGACCATTCCCGCCCAGTCTCGACTTGACGAACGCATTCACCCGCTCGGCTCCGAACGGGCCGTTGCGGAGCGCACAGAGAACACGAAAATCATTGAGATGCGCCAAGGCGTCCTCCGCAGACGTGCTCGCCGCGAACGCCTTGAACCCATTCTCCACGAGCGTCAGGAACCCTTTCCACGTCTGCGGCTCGAATGGCTTCGCCGGCGTGAGGTCGACGAACGAGACGACATCGTCACCGGAGGAAAGGATTTCGACTGCCTCTTCGGCGCGATTCCCGTTCACGGCCGCGGCCAGCCGGGCGATCGCCCCGCCGGGCGGGAACCGTGCGCTCTCCTCGAGGCGGCTAAGGCTCACGCCCGGCATCCGGCAGAGATCTCCAAACACGTGTCCCCGCTCGACCGAGGCGAGCTGGTCGACATCTCCCACCAGGGTCAGGCGACATGTATCCGGCAAGGCGTCCAGGAGCTTCGCCATCAGCGGCAGGTCGATCATGCTCGCCTCGTCGACGATCAACCAGTCAATCGGCAGCGGGTTGCCGTGGTTGTGCCTGAAGGTGACGAGATCGTAGTTGGACTCAAGCAGGGAGTGCAGCGTCCTTGCCGTCAGGCTGACGGTCTTCGGCGTTCCATCCGGTCCGGCGCCGAACGCCTTCATGGCAGCGTTCATCGCCTCCTCCATCCGCGCCGCCGCCTTGCCAGTCGGCGCCGCAAGCGCGAGACGGAGGTCGGGGGTTCGTTCCATGATGAAGTTCACCGCCCGCGCCACGGTGAACGTCTTTCCCGTGCCCGGTCCGCCGGAGAGAATCGCTAAACGGTTGCGGCACACCGCCTCGACCGCCTGGCGCTGTTCGCCGCGCAGCCCCGCGTAGAACCCATCCGTCGGCACCGATACGTCCACATCCGCCGGCGCATCGATCATCGCGACCATGCGCCGCCGCACCATCTGCTCGTAAATCCAGTTCCGCCGGGTATACAGAAGGTCGCCGACAAGAACGAACGGCGTCTTCACCGTTTCCGCCTCCGGATCGCCATCGACACGGGCCACGACCTGAGGAGACCGGCCCAGCACGGACAAATCGTCGTCCGATTCAATCCGGCGGCAAACGCTGCCGTCCTCGAGGTCCGAGACGACTTGCATGCAAATCTTCGCGAGTTCCCCGTCCCCGGACATCCGGTACACGACATCCCCGACCGCCTTCCTCATGTCACTTGCCCTCCAATCCCAGCGCCCGGGCGAGCCTGTCGAGCAAACGCTCCGACGGTCGGTCCGCAAAGACCGGCGACGCGCCGCCCGCGGCTATGCCACGCAGGAAATAATAGCGCACGCCCCCGAAATTCCCGTTCCACGAATAGGCGTCGCCCAGTCGCTCCTTGAGAAACCTGTGCAGCACCGCCGAATAGAGCAGGTACTGGAAGAAATACCCGGCGGAGGCCATCTCCGCCCTGACGCCCGCCTCGTCGAAGCCGGACGCCGACCCGGTGATGGCGTTCGACTTCCAGTCCACGACGTAATAGTACCCGTCATGCCGGAACATCAAGTCAAGGAACCCTTTCAGGAATCCCTTGGGTATCGTGCGCGTCCAGTTCTCCATCGCCGCGAGGAACGGGGCTTTTGACTCGTCGCCGCCCCATTCCCCCCGCACGATCGCGACGATGTCGGCCATCGTGTCGGAGGCGGATGCGGACGAGAAGTCGAACTCCCACTCGCTCAAGCGCTCACCCGGCCCGACTTCCCGAAGCGAAAACGTCCTGCCCGCCGGCGAGGTGAGCGTGTAGTCGAGCATCGCCTTGATCATCTCCGAAACCACGGCGACGGCATCCACGGATTCATCCTTGTCGGTGCACTCCGTCTTCAGTCCATGGACTTTCAGCGCCGATTCCGTCGCCCTGCGAATCGCCGCGTCGTCGGCGTCGAACGGCAGCCGCTCCAGGATGTCGTGCCAGCAGGTGCCGGTCTTCGCCCCGCCGCCGATGGCGAAGATCGGATGCCGCTCCTCGTCGGCAGCCACCAACGACTGCGCGTTGCCTTCCCGGTTCGCATCCGTGTCGCGTCCGTCATCTGACATGCCACGCCCCTCCGGCGTGAGCGAGGAGTAGCTGCCGCGGATTGGCCGCCAATCGAACGCCACCGGCATCTCGGCGGGGACGAATACGGGATCGGCCGCCTTCGGTGCCTCGTAGCGACGCTCGTCGTTCTCGATGGGCGCGAAGTCGGTGAAACGAATCGGCGAGCCCGCCACCTCCGCACCGTTCGCCTTGGCGTTCTCCGCCAGCTTCAGCAGCGGACCCGAGACGTATCTTCCCTCTTTGAGACTGACCACAATCGTCCGTTGCTTGGCGCGCGTAAACGCCACATATAGCTTCCTCGTCGTCTCCTCGTCGTTCTCCCTCCCGGAGAGTCCGGCATGATCCCGGCCGACCGATACGTTCAACCGCCCGTTCTCATCGTGGAAGAAGTAGGGACGCGCGGGTGGCTTGCCGCAAGACACTGGCACGATCACCACCGGGAACTGCAGGCCCTTGGAAACGTGAATGGTCATTATCTTCACCGCTTCTCGCTCGCTTTCGAGCTCGCGGGCGTACTCGTCGGAATCGCCTTCGGCACCGTCCTCACCGGACTGGTTGACGCGCTCGGTCATCCAGTCCACAAGGGTCTCCGGGGTCGGGCCGAGCTCACGCGTGGCGGCTCCCAGCAGCTCCGCGATCTGCAGGAGGTCCGCCAACTTGCGCTCGCCATCCTCCTTCTGCGCAAACCGCCGTCGCAGATCGCATTTCTCGCTGGACTCCAGCGCCGCGAACGCTGCATTGAAGCCGCGCGTCTGCCAGATGCGGTTGAGCTCGCCGAAGAAACCGATCATGTCCGCCAGCACCGAGTCCGCCGATTCGCCGACGAGGTCCGCCGGACCATAGGTAAAAAATGACGTCGCCATCGCCGCGCGAACCTGCCCGTGGCCGCCGATGAGCGCCATGGCCTGCAGGACGATGCGGAACTCTTCGGCCACCTCGCTGGCGAACACGTTCCCTGACCGCTGCAACACGACCGGCACCCCGCGTCTGCGCAGCTCGTCGCGCAATTCCCTGGCGGCGCCGTGGGACGACACGAGTATCGCGATGTCTCTGGGCGACAATCCGCTTTTGCGCTGTTCCTCCAGCGTCGTGAGCACGGCGTCCACCACGGCAACGGTGCGCAATGTCGCGGACTCGGTCCACACAAAGCGGAATGGCTGCGGATCTTCCGCGCCCCCCACCTTCAAACCCTCCACCCTGCCGCACGCACGCAAGTCGTTTTCGTAGTCGATCGCGTCGTCGCCAAACGTCCGGTGCAGTTCCCCCTCCGGGCCCTTGACGTCCTTGAAGATCATGTTCACGGCGGCGATGAGCCCCGCCGTGGAACGGTAGTTGGTGTCCAGTCGGAAGGATTTGCCCCTGATCTCAGGCGTTCCCACCGCCGCCTTGTAGGTGTAGATATCGCCGCCGCGGAAGGAGTAGATCGCCTGCTTGGGGTCGCCAACGAAGAAGAGCGACGGACGGGGATCTGCCACCGGATCGAGGAACACCCGCCTGAAAATCTCGTACTGCACGGGGTCGGTATCCTGGAACTCGTCCACCAGCGCGGCCTTGAACTCTTCACGGAGCAAAGCCGCAAGGTGAGCCCCATGCGCCTCATCCCGCAACGCGTCGCGAACCCCGCGCAGGAGGTCGTCAAAGGTCTGCGTGTCGCGCATCTGGCGATCATCCTCGTATTCACGCGCCAATTCCGCCGCCTTGGTCAGCATGAACGATTCGGCCGGCTCGCTGGCGTCTTCAACGGGAATCGGGTCCGCCTTGCCGGAAAGCCCGATTGCGTATCCCCGCATCTTCACGAGGTCAAGTCCGCCCCTGACGTCTTCGGGCGCATGGTTGCGCTCCTTTCGCCACCAGTCGTTGACTCGGCGGGCGATTTCTTCCGCCTTAGAATCCTCGAACTCGGAGCGAAAAGCGCTACCCGTCTCGAACGCGAAGCGCAGAAGCGCCCGGCGGCAGAACCCGTGGATGGTGGAAATCGCGGCCTGGTCGAATTCCGCCAGCGCGATCTCGACGCGGGCGCGGGCCGTCCGGTCGGACTTCTCGTCCCCTTCGCCGATCGTCGCCCTTGCGCAGGCGCGCAGACGCTCGAGGCGAGCGATTTCCTCGCCACGCCTGGCCTCCTGCTCACCTTTCAGAATTTCACCCTGCCTTCCGCCCAGATACAGCGAGAAATTCGTCAGCACGGCCCGGATGCGGTCACGCAGCTCCTTGGTGGCCGCATCGGTGAACGTCATCACCAGCAGCTCGCGAGCCCGCAACCCCTTCTCCGCGACCAGTCTCGCGTAGATGTTCTGGATGTTGTAGGTCTTGCCGGTTCCGGCGGACGCAGCCACCAGGTGCGGCCCATCGAACTCGAAATCCGGCTTGAATATCTCTTCGTTGAAGATTCGTCCCGACATTCGCCCCCCTATCCGCGTTTCACGGTGCCGCTTGTCGACAGGATGTTTTGATGTCCGGCGACCACAGCCGCGAACGCTTCGGGCAATGCGTCGTCGTTCCCCTTGGCCGCCTCCAGGTCCAAGGACATCGGCTGCAGCGCCTGCCTGACGATCTCGACCATGGTCGACATGGCTTCATCGGCGGGGATCGGGCGAAAGGTCCTGGCCGGTTTATTGGCCTTGCACATCATGACCGTCACGAAACGACCGCCTGCGGCGTGTCCGGCCAGGTGGTTTATCCACGCCGCGATCTTCATCGAGGTGTAGATATCTCCGTAGGGCGAAAACGAAAACGTGTGCGCGAGTTCGCCGGCCGGCACCACCTTGAGCCGCAACTCCTTGCGGAATCCGTTCAGGACAACCTTTCTGCCGTCGACGTCGATGGCGAAACTGTAGGGCACCCCTGCGCCGTCCTTGGTCCACGCCACGTACGCTTCCGCGAGCGTCTTGTCCACGCAGGCATAGCCGTTGCGTTCGGCCTTCTTGTAGTCAATGGGGCGCAGCCGGTAATCCTGTCCGCTTTCGGCAACCGTCTGCATCGCCTCGGCCAATTCCTCGGCGGTGAGGGACTGGCATTCCTCCTGCAGACATTCGGCCTCGGCTTGAACGTCGATCTCTCCGATGCCGCCCGTAAGGAGCGCAGTGTCGAGGTCGGGGGGCAAACCGAGGTCGAGCCCGTCCTCGTCGTCCAGCTGATCGTAACCCGGCTTGGACAGGCGGATGCCGAGGCGGTTCCGGGCGAGGAACCGGTTCGGCCGCGAGTAGAAACTGACCAGCTCGTCGACCTCAATCACCGTCTCGCCTTCCGGAGCCAAGACGAACGGGGCGATGCTCGCCGGGAGTACCGGCTCCTTCTTTTTCGTCTGGATTGCGACTGCGGCGTCGTGGTCGACGGCTGAGAAGCTGGGCGGGAGACGGTCTTCACCGCCGCCGTCCCGCAAAAAGTAGCGCGCGCTGTAGGGCTGGAGCGGATGCCGGTACGTCGCGACCGTGACGTCGCTCGCGCGGAACCAGTCCAGGAGGTCGAGCAGCGGTTCGGCGGCCGGCATCTTCTCGTTGGTGCGAATGTTCTGCCCCGTGTAGCTGAAGGCGAGCGTCCCGCGAGCGCCCATCGCGGCCTTGAGCAGCGCAAAGTTGTCGCGCTCGCGCACCGATACGTCGAAGGACGTCGGACGCCGCCAGATCAAATCGAAAGACGGACGGTAGTCCGTGCGCGGGAAGACCCCGTCGTTGAGGCCGCAGATCCACGTGAACTTCGCGGGGACCGCCGTGCCGTTGTTGAGCGACGCGAAACGGACGGCATCGCAATCGACGGAGACGCGGCGACGGCCCGTCTTCATGGCATCGAGGACTGCGCGACAGAAGACTTCCCCGTCCACCGGCTCGGGACTCGCCTTGGCCGCGACGCGCGCGTTGATCGCCGCCCGGACGACTGACTCCACCGCCCTGCGCATGCCGAGGATCTCCCGCTCCGACTCGTCCTCCGCGAGATAGAAGTCGTCGATGGCCTCGAGGAACCGCTCGCCCCATTCTTCGACCGCATGGTCCTTGCGCAGCACCCTCCCAAACTCGGCCAGGCGAACGACGAAATCGTTCAACTTGCCGACCAGCCGAGCACGGTCGCCTTCCACCGGTCCGCAGGGCTGCAGGCGGCCGAGCTCGCCCGCGTCGACGAGTTCCCTGCCGCAGGTGCGCGGACCCAAGAGGGCGTCGAGGACGAAGCGGTCGAGTCCGCGGCGCCACGTGAAAGGATACCGTTCCCCGTTATCCGCAAGGCCCAGGATGGTCCGCACGTCCTCGTCGTCATAACCCCAATGGACGTTGTTCTTCTTCACCATGTCCCGGAGCGTCGAGAGTCCGTCCGCCGCGATGCCGAACCGATTCCTTATCTCGGGGACGCCGAGGAGCGACATCACGGCGTTCACCTCGAAGCGGTTGGTGCGGAACGCGAGCAAGTCACCGAAGGAACGCGTGAGGGGAGTCTCCTCCTTCACGCCGCCGTCAACCGTCACCGGCACCTTGCCCGACGCCGTCGAGCCGAACACCGACTCCACGAGCGGGGAGTAACCCGCCCAATCGGCGCAAAGGACGATCACGTCATGCGGTCGCGCGTCGGGATGCTCCTTGAAGAATCGGTGGATCGCATCGCGCGCGACTTCGAGTTCGCGGCGGGCGCCGTGGCACACGTGCACTTCGACAGCGGCCTTGCGCAGGGCGTCAAAGTCCGGCGCGGCACCCGGCTCGCCGACTTCCTCGACACCGTTCTCGCCGATCCAGTTCTCCCCGTTCGCGCCTTCCATGTCCACTTCCGCGGCCAGTACGCCCCGTGCGCCCGAAGCCAACACGCCCAGCAGCTTCTCGTCGACCGAATCGAACTCCGGCGCGGGTTCCGCCGGCAGGTCCTTCCCGTTCTTGAGCGCGTCCTTGAGTAGACGGATTTTCTCTTTCAGCGCGTCCCGCTTGGCCTTGCCTTCCAGCCAGTAGTCCTTCACCGGATTGAAGTTCCACAGGCACACCGGCAGCCTGGCGGCGATCCGCTCCAGCATCCGCAGGTAAGGCAATGGCGCGGTGGCGACGTCGAACACGTGGACTGCCTCGTATCGCGGGAACCCGTTCGCGAACGCCAGGTCCAGGTCGGCGTCCGCCGCCAGCGCCGCCTCGTAGTCGCGGGTGTAGGTGTCTGGCACCTCCTGGACCAGCTTGCGGTAGAGCGCCGCCTGCCAACGGTCCGTTCCTGCCGGCAGGCGACCGCGCTCCCACTCGACCAGCATCTCGAACCGGGACTCGAGGTAGTCGCAATAGAGTTCGGCCAGGCGCAGCGAAAGGTCGAAGCGGCGACGCGTCGCCACCTTGCCGTCCTTGCCGTGCACGTAGTCGGAGAGCATCTTGAGATCGGGATCCGCCGCGTCGCGGCGGAGGATCGCCTCGATTCGCCACGCGAGGACGTCCTTCGAATAGGGATGGTCCGCCGGCTGCCGGTGCATTCCATCCTCCCCGTGCGTCTGCGCCGCGAGCCAGTCGTTGACGAACTCCGGGAGCGCCTTGAAATCGATGCTGGCGAGAATCCTCCTCCGGCCAGGCTTCCGATCCATCAGGAAGTAACTCTGCAACCAGTTGCGCGTCGCCATGTCACCCACGGCCACGCACGTGCGCGAGAACGGGTCGCCGCCTGCGGCGTCCCACCTCGCGAACATGCCATCCGCCAGCTTCTCCAGCCTGTCGCTCCAAAAGATTTCAAGTGCCATCGTTCGCCTTATTGCGCAGCGTCGGCGCCCCCGCCGTCGCTACGCAGACCATCCTTCTTTGCTGACATCACTTCTCGTGCTTCTTCGTCGGGCTGTGGACACAGCCCGATCCGCAACTCGTCGACCCGCAACAGCGGCATTTGGTACGCATGGTACGCCTTTCTCCTTGGTGACGCTGACATTATACCATAAATGGCGGCACAACGACGTGGCTTCCGGCTCTGCGGGCGAGGACGTGCCGACGATCTCGCGGGCGGTGTACGCCTTGTCGGGACTGCCCCGCGTCGATACTGCGCTCTACCGTATCCGTTGCGTCGAAACGAGCACGCTGGCAGCGGCGCGTCCGGGGGCGGAATCGGTCAACGACACTTCACACGGTCTGTCTAACAGCGGCAGCTCCATCTCTCCCTCGGCGAGAACGCGCCGCCTGGAATCTCGAAGCAGCCAATGCCGCCCGTCGCGGCACAGCAACCGGTCGCCGTCTTTCATCTCCACCGGAAACTCCGATCGCCGGCCGCCGGCCGTCAAAACCGGTCGAAGCGCCCTCCCCAGAATTTCAAGCCGCAGCCGCCGGCGTTCACCCGGGGCGACCGGAACGGCGGCTTTCGCTTCAAAACCTTTCTCCGGTTCGTGGCGGAGCGGCAGCAGATAGTCGAACTCCGGCGTCGCCGCGCCGACGGCCACCGCGTCGATTTTCTCGCGGAACGCGGTCAACGTGATTTCCGCCCGCGCCGCCGAATGCCAGACGATGTCGTTCACCCCCGCCGGCAGCGTCAAAGCCGGCCCTTTCACGCGGCGGACGGGATCGCCGTTTTCGGCGTAGTGCGTCCACTCGCCGTTTTCCAGCTCGGCGCTTTCACCGGACTCGAGCGCGAACGGAACCTGCAGACGGCTGCCGGCGACGGAAATCTCCGGCCGGTCAGCCGCCGCGCGCCTCACCCGGCAGGCGAAAACACCGCCGATTTCAAGCGGCGGGGCGTCCGCTCCGCCGTCCCACGCGAACGACACTTCCGAAATGTGACCGGCGGCGAGCGGATTGCGGAACACCGAATACCGCGTCGACAGCGACGGTATCGAAACCGCGTCGCGCTCGCGTAAGAACACGGCTATGCGGCGGCGGCCGGTGAAATCGATTTTCACGCGGTGCTCGGAAACCGCCGCCGTGAACTCGCGCGGCGACTTCACCGTGAACACGACCGTGCGACCGGAACCGTCACCCGTCACGTCGAACACGAACGCTCCGCACCCGCCGGCGTTGAAATACGGATATTTCCACCTGCCTCCCGGAAAACGCCCGCCCTTGAGCAGTGCAACCGGCCTGGCGCTTTCGTCCAACGCGTAGAGAGCCTCCACGCGGAGCGACGCCCCGGACGGTTCCCGCCCGGCCAGCTTCACCCGGGCGCCGCCCGCGCCCACGAAGCGGCGCGCCTCCCGCACCACCCGCTGCAG
>JAGCAM010000032.1 GCA_017652705.1 Kiritimatiellia bacterium
ATTTGCATTGGTTTGCACTGCTGCTATAGCAGAAAACAGGGGGAAATGCCGTCAAAAATCGGGGTATGCGTGGAGATATGGCCTGATTGACTGCAGTCGCTGGCTGGTGAACGCGAAGGGCGAATTTGTTGCGGGCGGGCAGAATAGAGGCGCGAGAACCCTCGCATAGCTTTAGCCGCTCGCGGGGGTACCCACTTTTCGATTTTGGGGTACCCCTTTGCCGCTATAGTTGCATAGGAACGTCCCCGTGCACTTGTGGATCACCTCCGCCGCGCAGATTCCCACACGGCGCGGCAAAAATGTTATAATGCGCGATGAGGGGCAACAGGGTTAGCAATATAATACCAAAACAGACGCTCTTATGCCACTTGATCGTGTCGTATTCGCGGAACGCGGCGGCCGCCACGGGCTGCCGTACGCCTTGTGCCACCCTTATCCCGGATATTTACCAGAGCCAATAAAATCAAGGGAAGATAAATTTTCAGGAGGACGGAAAAGGCGGGGAGACTTTCCCGATTTCCGCTATAATATGCGGTGCAACCAACCAGAAAGGAGCCTCCCCGTGACGCATAATATAGCAAAAAACGCCGCGGAGCGCACGTCGAAAGCGCTCCTCGGCAAGGTGTTCCCCTCTCTCGGCAAGGTGGCGGGGGAGGCTGCCGAGGCAATCTTCTCCGCCGTCGTGCGCACCGGAAGCGCGCTCGTGAGGGTGAGTTCAGCAGAAGCGGGCTCTACACCGGCAGCGCGGCGGACTACGCGAACCGCTCGCGTCAGGGCGGCGTGGACGACGAGATGCTGTTTAGCCGTGGGAGCAGGGCTGTGTTTGTCGGTGGACGGACGAGGACGGCCGAGCGCGGCGTCTTCGCCGACCAGGTTGCGAAGATCGTCATGGCGCAGCAGCGTCACGTCGGCGGACGGCTTGGACGGCTCCAGACGATCGGAAAGGCAGTCGAAAGAGCCGTGGCGAACATGCCGGGAATGAATGTGGCGGACGCGGAATGGGCGGCAAAGCGGTTCCTCGTCTGGGCTTACGGGATCCCGGACTACTCGCAGAATATGAGCGGCAGGGAGTTGACGGCCGAAATGTTCGGGAAATGGCTCGTCATGCCGAAGGAATTCGAAGCACGGGCGCCGGAATGGGCGAACGGAATCGAGGGCGTCATTGCCGGTGACCGCAATCTTGCGGATGCGTTTAGGACGCTTGCCGACAGGCGGCTGCACGGAGATGACTACCTGATTGAGAAGATCCGAAAGCAGATGTCCCGCCAGACGCAGGAAACACTCAACAAGCTAAATCAGGAAAAGGACGAACCGATCAGCGCAGGATCGACTTGGAAAGACCTTGCGGAACAATTCATCTACGGCATGCACGACCGCTTCGGTCCCGTCTATATCCGCATGGATGTCGAGACGAAGACGAAGATCAAGGCGATGAAGAATGCGCTCAAGGCCGTTCCGCCGGCGGCGCATCCGGCCTTGAAGCAGCAGATAGATCTCTATCTTGGCGATCTCGCCCCTGCCAGTGCATCTGCTTCGCAGACGGCCTGCTGCCGGGGGATATCCCGGAATGGGTCTTCCCCCATGTAGTGGTACTTCCTCTCAAGCTCCTTGAACCGCTTGAGTTCCGTAGCCTTCCAGATGGATCGTATCGTGAGCATGTCCCTCCCCTGCTTGCACTATGAGACGAGTGTATCGTCTCATATTCCGTCGAATTTGTCAGGGGGTGGCGCAAATCCCCTAACTACTACGCCAACCTATGTTGAACTATCACCATGACATTTGAGCATTTTGCCGTGGCGCGGATTTGCCCAAACGCCGGGGATTTGGTAAAATACACGGCCGTGAAAGGAACCGAACAAATGACGAGAACCATGTTTGCAATGTTCGCCATCGTGTCGGCGGCGGCGCTGTCCGTCCGCGCGGATGATGCCTCGCCCGCCGCGCTCAACAATTTTTCCGCCCCGTTCCCCACGACATACGAAGACGCCGACGCGGCGAGAGCGTCCGCGCCGGTACGCCCGCCGGAAAAGGCCGCTCCGGCGGTTTCCGCCGCCGCCGCCGCCGCGCCGGCCGACGCGACCGGCTGGCGTCCTTCGGAGCGCTGGCGCGGCTTCAATCTGCTCGGCCTCTTCAAAAAGAGAATCCCCGCCGAGGCCGGCTTCACAGATCCCAAGTGGGAACGCACCCCGGGGTACTTCCACGAAGACGATTTCAAATGGATGAAGGAATGGGGCTTCAACTTCGCCCGGCTGCCGATGGATTACCGCGTCTGGATAAAGGACGGCGACTGGAACGCCATCGACCCCGCGGCCTTCAAGCCAATCGACGACGCCGTGATCTTCGCCCGCGCGTACGGCATACACATTCAGATGTGCTTTCACCGTGCGCCTGGTTTTTGCATCAACACCCCGCCAAAGGAACCTGCCGACCTATTCACCGACGAAACGGCGCTCGCCGTGATGATCAAGCACTGGCAGTTCTTCGCGAAGCGGTACCGCAACGTGCCGAACCGGTATCTTTCCTTCGATCCCGTCAACGAACCTTGTTTCCACCCTGAAAAGACCATCGCCGCCGCGCTCTCGAAAGTCGTCGCCGCCATCCGCGAAATCGACCCGGAACGATTCATCATGATCAACGGGTGGGACTGTGGAACGCGGCCGATCGAAATTTTCACGCGGATGCCGGGCGTGGGGCAGTCCATGCGCGGGTACAGCCCCCACGGGGTAAGCCACTACAAGGCCGAATGGTGGAAAACGCCGCCGTCCGCCGAACCGGTGTGGCCGCCGAAGGGCTGGCGGAGCGGCCGCGAATGGCTGCTCAAGAACGTTTTCGACAAGTGGCAGCCGACGATGGACCGCGGCGGATTCGTGATGAGCAACGAATTCGGCTGCTACCGTCACACGCCCCACCCGGTGGCGCTCGCGTTTCTCGAAGACTATCTGCGCATCTGGAAGGAGAAAAACATGGGGTGGGCGCTGTGGAACCTGCGCGGCACCTTCGGCATCATCGATTCCCGCCGCGCCGACGTGGAGTACGAAGACTTCCACGGTCACAAGCTCGACCGCAAGATGCTCGAACTGCTGAGACGCTACTGACCGGGCGGTGAAGAAGATACTGTATCTGCACGGATTCGCCTCGTCGGGGGCGAGCGGGACGGTCGAACTGCTGCGGCGCGAATTCTGGGAACGGCGGCGGGCGGACAAAGCGGCCGTGCTGGCGCCGGATCTGCCGGTCGACCCGGCCGTGGCGCTGCCGATGCTCAAAGACCTCTCCGCGCGGGAGCGCCCCGATCTCGTGATCGGCACTTCGATGGGGGCGATGTACGCGCAGCAGCTGCGGGGCTTCCCCCGCGTGTGCGTGAACCCGGCGTTTCGCATGTCGTCGCTTTACAGCGTGCTATCGGTGGGCCGCCACAAATGGCTCAACCGCCGCCGCGACGGGGCGGTCGACTTTCAGATTACCAAGGAGATCGTGGGGCACTTCCGCGAAATGGAAGAACACCAGTTCGACGGGTTGACCGACGAAGACCGCCCCCTCTGCCACGGGTTGTTCGGAGACGCGGACGAAACGCTCGACGGGAGCGGACGCGCGATGTTCGAGAGGCTCTACCCCGGGCAGGCGCACGTCTATCCCGGCGGTCACCGCATGAACGCGGACGTCGTGAACGGCACGCTGATCCCGTTCATCATCTGCCGGAGACTGCTTTAACCGCGGCTGGCGCCGACGGATTATGGTATAATGTGCAAACAGCATGGAGGGGGAATCGGCATGAAAGACGGAAAACTGGTGGCGGCGCAGATAGGCTGCGGGGCGTTCGCCCGCGAGCAGAATCTGCCCAATATGACCGCTCTCGGCGGGGTGGAGATACGCTATTGCTGCGACACCGATTCGGCGGCGGCTGAAAAAGCGGCGTCGAAATTCGGCGGCGGCAGGGCGCTCGCGGACTACCGGCCGGCGCTGGACGACCCGGAACTCGACTTCGTGGCGGTCGCCACCCCGCACGACATGCACAAGCCGATCGTACTCGAGGCGGCGAAGCGCGGCAAGCACGTTTTCTGCGAGAAGCCGATGGCCATGACGCTCGAGGACTGCTGGGAGATGATCGCCGCCGTCCGCCGCGCCGGGATTAAGTTTTGCGTGGATCTTAACCGTCGGATGTCGCCGGCGATGCACGCGCTCAAAGCGCGGGTTCTTGGGCAGCAGCGCGAGGAACGGCACAACCCGTGGCGGTACATCGAGAAGAAACGCCCGCCGATGGCCGAGGAACTTGCGACCAATTTTCTGATACGCATACAGGACGAGTCGTCGAGCTACCGGCTGCAGCACATCGATCCGATGCACGGCGGGGGCCAGGTGCTGGGCGAGACCGTGCACTGGCTCGATCTGGCGTGCTGGTTTTTCGACACGCAGCGGCCGGTGCGTCTGACCGGCTGGGGCTCGTCGCGGCTGTCGCACGGCATCAACCTCGAATTTTCGGGCGGCGACGCGGCGACGATCATTTTCGATGTGTGCGGCACTTTCGACTATCCAAAGGAGATGTATGAGGTGACGAGCCGCGCCGCGCTGTTCAAATCGCTCTTTTTCGTGGAGAACCGCTACTACGGCATGCCGGGCGTCGCGGTGGAGACGTTCCCGCTGCAGTACGATTCGTTCGCCGACGCGGTGCCCGGCGACGGTTTCGAGGCGCTGATGAAGAAAGGGGAGCTGCGGCACGGCGACGACGCCAAGGCCAACTGGGGCGCGATGTGCGTCGACAAGGGGCACCGCGCGATGATCGCCGGCTTCATGGACGCGATACGCAACGGAACCCCGTCGCCGTGCGACGAGATGGCGGGGATGCGCTCCCTGCTGCTGGCGCAGATCGCGGTAAAGGCGATCAAGACCGGGCATTCGATGCCGGTGCCCGTTGAAGACTGGGAGCCGGTGTTCGTATGAACTTGACCGCGCTGGACTGGGTCATCGTCGGCGTGCTGATGGCGGGGCTGCTTGCCCTCGCGGCGTATGTCAAGCGGTTTATGCGTTCGGTGTCGGATTTTCTGGCCGCCAACCGCATGGCCGGGCGTTACATCGTGTCGGTGTCGAACGGGTTCGGCGGGGCGATTTCAATGGTCGCGCTGTGGGAGATGACCTACGCCAACGGGCTGCCGGCGCAGTGGGGCATGCTGTTGATGACAATGATGGGGCTGTGCATAGCGATTTCGGGTTTCGTCGTCTACCGGCTGCGCGAGACCCGTGCGCTCACTCTCGCGCAGTTCTTTGAAATGCGCTATTCGCGCCGGTTCCGGATTTTCGCCGGGTCGCTGTCGTGCGTGAGCGGTTTTCTGAATTACGGCATATTCCCTGCGGTGACGGCGAAATTCGTGATGATGTTCATCGGCTTCCCCGAGGCATTCCAGATTTTCGGCGTGCAGGTGCCGGTGTTCCCGGTGCTGATGGCGGTCAACCTGTCGATCGCGGCGTACATCGCCTGCTCCGGCGGGGAGATTTCAATCATGCTGACGGATTTTTTCCAGGGCATGGTTATGCTGATGGTTTTTCTGGCCGTGATGTTCTTCTTTTTCCACCGGTTCGGGTGGGACGACATCATGGTCGGCCTGCGCACGGCGCCGGAGGGTGCGTCGATGATCAATCCGTTCAAAGCCGGCAAAGCGGCCGACTTCAACGCGGTGTATTTTCTGATCGGGGTGATGGGGGCGTTTTACACCACGCGCGCGTGGCAGGCGAAATCGGCGGCGGGCGCGGCGGCGAAGACGCCGCACGAAACGGTGATGGCAGGCATCGTCTCGAACTGGCGCGAACTCGTCAGCCAGCTCTGCATGGTCATTATACCGCTCGCCGCGTACGCGGCGATCAAGGGTCCGGGCTTTCCCGAAATCGCATCGGCCGTGAAGGAACGGCTGGCGGTGATCGCCGACCCGGTGATCCGCACGCAGATGACGGTGCCGACGTTCGTGGCGTGCGTGCTGCCGGCCGGTCTGATGGGGCTGTTCGCGGCGACGGTGATGATGATGGCGATTTCTACGGACAGCATGTACATGCACGCGTGGGGGACGATATTCGTGCAGGACGTGGTGCTGCCATCCCGCGGGCGGCCCGCCGATCAGAAGCGCCATCTTCTGATGCTGCGTCTCGGGGTGCTGTCGGTCGCGGTTTTCGCCTTCTTCTTCTCGCTGCTTTTCCCGATGAAGGAGTTCGTGCTGATGTACTTCGCCCTGACCGGCGCCATCTATATGGGCGGCGCCGGCAGCGTGATCGTGGGCGGGCTCTACTGGAAGCGCGGCACCGCGGCGGGGGCGTGGGTGGCGATGGCCGTGGGCTCGGTCATGGGCATCGGCGGCATTCTCGTACAGCAGTTCTGGAAGGATTTCCCCCTCAACGGGCAGCACATATATTTCTGGACGATGTGCGCGTCGATCGCCTCCTACGTGGGCGTTTCGCTGCTCGGCCCGCGTCACGTGCACGATATGGACAAGCTGCTGCACCGCGGCAAATACGCCGACGCGGGCGGCCCGCAGCCGGTGCGGCGCCGTTTCTCCTTGCGCAGTCTGACCGGGGTCGAGGCGGATTCGCCGTTTTTCGACAAGTTCATCGCCTACGGCACTCTCGTCTGGAGTTTCGGCTGGGTAGCGGTGTTCGTGGCCGTTTCCGTGATCGGCGCCGCCACCGGGGGTCTCACCGACTTTTTCTGGGAGAAGTTCTGGTATGTCAAGCTCATTCTCATAACCGGAATTCTCGGCACGATCTGCACGGTCTGGATCGCCGCCGGAGGGTTCCGCGACGCGATATATCTGGTGCGCGATCTGCGCGCCGAAAAAATCGACGAAACCGACGACGGATTCGTTCGCGATGAAAAGAATAACGATAACCGCGGGTGAGGCGCGCCGCTGGCGGGAACCGCTCGTCGGGCGTTTCGGGTTCAAAGGCGGTTCGCTGACCGAGCTGTGGCAGAGCGCCGTGCGGCTCGGCTCCGCCGCCGGCGGTTCGGGCCTCGGTCTGGGGACCCAGAGCGTGCTGTGGAGCGACGCCGGGGTTTTCGCCGGGCATTCCGAGGAGGACGGCAACCGGCTCATGTACACCCTCACCGAGTACGCCGTCGAACGCGTCCGCGGCCGGACGTTTTCCACGCCGTTCGACCTCTGCGACCGTCTTTTCCGTGAAACGCTCGATCGCGGGCGTCTGCTGACCGGGCGCCCCGGGCTGCGCCCGACTTTCGCGTTGAACGCGCTGGTTGCCGTCGACAACGCCGTCTGGTCGCTGTACGCCCGCGAGAACGGGTTCTCCTCTCTCGGCGAGGCGATCGCGGCGGCGAACGGCCGACCCGCGCCGTCGAAGCGACGCGGCTGCGTGATGATTCCGCTGCTTTCCTACGGCACATCCATGGAGGAAATCTCCCGCCTCGCCGCCGGGGGCTGTTTTTTCTTCAAAATCAAAATCGGCCAGCCGGGGGACGAGAAGGAAATGCTGGCGAAGGATTTCGCGCGGGTCGCGGCGATTCACGAAGCGCTGCGCGGCGTGCGCACCGCCGCTTCGGAAACCGGCGGCGCCTGCTACTATTTTGACGCCAACGGACGATATTCCCGCGACGGGCTGATGAGGTTTGTCGACCACCTCGCGAAAATCGGCGCCCTCGACAGCACGCTCATCGTCGAGGAACCGTTCGACGAAGCCGACGAAACGGACGTCAGCGGCATTCCGCTCAGAATCGCCGCCGACGAATCGGCCCACACCGTGGCGGACGCTGAACGGCGCATGGACATGGGGTACCGGGCGATGGCGCTGAAACCGATCGCCAAGACGATGTCGATGTCGCTCAAAATCGCCGAGGCGGCGGCCGAACGCGGCGTGCCGTGTTTTTGCGCCGATCTCACCGTCAACCCGACGCTGGTCGAGTGGAACCGCGCCGTGGCCGAGATTCTGCCGCCGTTCCCGGGGCTCGGCGATTTCGGACTGCTCGAGTCCAACGGCGAACAGAACTACCGCAATTGGGAAGCCATGAAGCAGGACGTGCCGGCGGGAGGGCTGTTCGCTCCGGCACCGCGCGTAGAAAGGATGTTCGAATGAATATAGCGACGATCGATCCGGGGCACTTCCACGCCGCGTTGGTGCAGAACCGCGCGTATCCGGAGATGGACGGCAACGCCTATGTGTTCGCGCCGCCCGGCGCGGAGCTGGAGGCGCATCTGCGCAGCGTGAAGGCGTTCAACTCCCGCGCCGAGAACCCGACCCGCTGGCGCGAAATCGTCAAGAGCGGGCCGGATTTTCTGCAGCGTTTTTCGGCGGCGGCGGCGGACGGGCGCATCGGTCGCGGCACCGTCGCCGTTCTCGCCGGGCGCAACAATCTGAAAGGCCGGTATGCGCTCGCGGCAGTCGAAGCAGGCTGCAACGTGCTCGCCGACAAACCCCTCGGCATCACCCGGGAGGTGTTCGCTGCGACCGAACGCGCCGCGCGTCTCGCGGAAAAAAAAGGGCTGTGTTTCGCCGACATCATGACCGAGCGCCACGACGTATCCTCCCTGCTGCGCCGGGAACTCGCCCGCCGCCGGGATCTCTACGGCGAACAGGAAACCGGCTCGGAAACCGACCCCGCCGTGGTCGAAACTTCGGTGCACAACTTCTGCAAGCTGGTGGACGGCCGTCCGCTGCGCAGGCCTGAATGGTATTATGACACCGCGGTGCAGGGTGAAGGCATAACCGACGTCACCTCGCATCTCGTCGACCTCGTCCAGTGGGAGACTTTCCCGGAGCGGAGGCTCTCCCCCGGCGACGTCGAAATGCTTTACGCAAAATCTTGGCCGACCGTCATAACCCCCGAACAGTTCGCGACTTCCACCGGCGGCCGGACGGCGTCGGATATCGCCTGCGAGGCCAACGGAGAGTTCGTCTGGAAACTGCGCGGGGTGCACTGCCGGGTGGCGGTGCGCTGGGACTTCATGTCGCCCGGCGGAGATTCGCGGTGTTCGCTGATGCGCGGCACAATGGCGGAGATTTCAATGGAGCGAGGCGCCGGGTCTTCCGGCCCGTCGGTCACGGTTCGCGCTCGGAAGGACCCAGCGGCCACGGCAAAGGCTTTGCGGCAGGCGGTGGCTGAACTGTCCGACCAGTACCCCGGGCTGAAAGCGGCCGCCGCCGGTGAAACCGGTGTCTGGCGGGTGACCTGCCCCGCCGACGCAGGCCATGAGTCTCATTTCTCGAAAGTTTTCAGAGAGTTTCTGGGATGGATGCAGTCCGGCAGGCAGGATCCGATCTACATTGACAACATGCTCGTTAAATACGGCACCATCGTCGCCGCGCGTGAACTGGCTCATTCAAGGGTGAAGAATTAATCAGGGTGGGCACGGCAAATTTTTTCACCTCCCCCCCCCCTTGCGCGGATTGCCGGGAAATGATATACTACACGCTTGTCCGCCCCCGGGAGGGGGTCCGGGCGCCGATCTTTGAAAACCGGGAGTTGGAGATTTAAGAGAATTGCAACGTATATCGAGACAAAGCGAGTTTCTGCAATAAGAAGAAGTTTCTTGCTAAGCGTATACGGGCGCACGACGGATGCCTTGGCATCAGGAGGCGAAGAAGGACGCGGAAGACTGCGACAAGCCCCGGGGAGCCGTCAACAGGCTTTGATCCGGGGGTTTCCGAATGGGGCAACCCGGCCGCCTTAATCGGCGGCCGTCCAGGGATGAACACATAGTCCTTGGAAGCTACACTCAGGGAAGTGAAACATCTCAGTACCTGAAGGAGAAGAGATCAAACGACATTGCGCGAGTAGTGGCGAGCGAAAGCGCAGGAGCCCAAACCGGGGGGCATGCTCCCCGGGGTTGCGGGACCGGGTCGTGGCACCGGGAAGGATAGGAGAACCGGCTGGAAAGCCGGGCCGCAGCGGGTGAAAGCCCCTTATCCGAAATCCCGACCGGGCCTACCGGGATCCCAATTAGGGCGGAGCACGTGAAACTCCGCCCGAATCCGGGGGGACCACCCTCCAAGGCTGAACACTACCTGATGACCGCTCGCGAACCAGTACCGCGAGGGAAAGGCGAAAAGAACCGCTGCTAGCGGAGTGAAACAGACCTGAAATCGTGCGTCCACAAGCTATGGGAGCGTCCTTCGGGACGCGACCGTTTGCCTTTTGCATAATGAGTCCGCGAGTCACCGTAGCCGGCAAGGCTAACCGAAAGGGGAGCCGAAGCGAAAGCGAGTCCGAACAGGGCGCTCTAGTCGGTTGCGGTGGACCCGAAGCCCATGCGAGCTATCCTTGGACAGCGTGAAGCCTCCGTAACAGGAGGTGGAGGTGCGAACGAGTGACCGTTGAAAAGGTCTTCGATGAGCTGAGGATAGGAGCGAAAGACTTATCAAGCTGGG
>JAGCAM010000033.1 GCA_017652705.1 Kiritimatiellia bacterium
CCCTCATGGCCTACATCCTGGAGCATCCCGGCTGTACTCAGGGGGAGGTGGCCGCCTTTCTCTACATCTCCGCGGCCTCCGTGGCCACCAGCTGCAAGCGCCTGGAAAAGGAGGGCTTGCTGGAGCGGCGAGTGGACCCGGGGAACCGGCGGAAGAACCAGCTGTTCGTGACGGGCGAGGGGGAGGCGCTGACGAAAGCGAAGCGGCAGCTGCTGTCGGGCGTGAATGAGCGGACCTTTGCCGGCATCGCGGCGGAGGACCTCACCGCCTTTTCCCGGGTGCTGGATAAAATGATGGACAATTTGGGCGGCCGGGGCCTGGAGCCCCGCCAGGTCTTTGGCTCCCTCATGGAAGCGGATAAACGGAAGGAGAAGAAATGAAGTATACGATCAAACGACTGCTGGGCTTCGTGGGAAAATACAGATACCCGGCCATCCTCACCATCATCTGCATGATCGGCGAGGTGATCTTCGAGGTGCTGATCCCCAAATACATGGCCCTGCTCATCGACAACGGCATCGGCCTGGGGGACACGGGGTACGTATACCGCATGGGCGGCGTCATGACCGACGGTCTCATCGACAGTTACTGCTACGGCCTCCGCATCGGTTTCACCGTCGAAATCGACCGCGGCACCGCGGCGCTCGGCGCGAAAGTGCACGGCGTCGGCAAGGCCGAGTGGTTCCGCCGCGAGGCGCGCGCGGCCGGCGCCGAGATCTGGTTCGGTGCCGTCGCCGCGGGGCTGGAGAAATCGTCAGGCAGCGTCTCGAAGGTGATCGTCGCCTTCGCCGACGGCTCGTGCGGCTCCGTGGCGGTCAAATGCGCCGTCGACGCCACCGGCAACGCCGACCTCGCCGCCATGGCCGGCGAACCCACCGAGTTCATCGACGCCGCCGAACTTTCTCTCCAGGGCGCGGGCTCCACCGCCAAAGTGCTCGGCCGCTCCTATATGAACACCGACTGCGGTTTCGTCGACGACACCGACGCCGAAGACCTGATGAATTTCACGCTCCGCGCCAGGCAGTCCATGGGCGCCTACGCCTGGGACCAGAGCCAGATCGTCAACTCCCGCGAACGCCGCCGCATGCACGGCGTCGCCTACATCACCCCGCAGGACGTGATAATGAACCGCACCTACCCCGACGTGTTCGCGCGGGCCAGGTCCAACTTCGACACACACGGGCAGACCGTCGGCGGGCAGTTCTTCATCGAGGCCCCGCACGCCGAAAAGCCGATCACCGTCAACCTGCCGTACCGCTGCATCCTGCCGAAAAACACCGACGGCCTGCTGGTGATCGGCCTCGGCATGAGCGCCCACCGCGACGCGATGCCGATTCTGCGGATGCAGCCCGACGTACAGAACCAGGGTTTCGCCGCCGGCACCGCCGCGGCGATGGCCGTCGCCGCCGGCGTTCCCCCGCGCGCAATCGACGTCGGGGCGCTGCAGCGCAAACTGATCGCGAAGGGGATACTCGACGATTCGGTGCTGTCGATGAAAGATTCCTTCCCGCTTTCCGACGAAACCCTGGCCCGCGCCGCGGCGACGCTGGACGACGGCTACCGCGGTCTCGCCGAACTTCTCACCGATCCCGCGCGGGCGGTTCCGCTGCTGAAACGCAACACCGGGCTGCCTTCCGCCCACGTGCTCGCGATGCTCGGCGACGGCTCGAAAGCGCCGCAGCTCGCCGAAGCCGTGGCGACCAGCAAGTGGGACGGGGGATGGAACTACCGCGGCATGGATCAGTTCGGGCGCAGCGTGAGCTGGGTCGACAGCTACCTGATCGCGCTCGGCCGGGCCCGTGCGAAATGCGCCGTCCGCCCGCTGCTGGAGAAAATCGCCGCGCTGCCCGCTGGCGGCGAATACTCCCATTTCAGGGCGGTGGCGCTCTGCGCCGAAGGCGTGGGCTGCCGCGAGGCGGTTCCCGCCCTCGCCGCGCTGCTCGCCAAACCCGGTGTCGGCGGGCACGCCCAGCGGCCGGTGATGGAGGCCGGCGTCGCGCCGATACCCGAATACGCCTACTGGCAGTGCGGCAACCGCGGCATGGCCGACCGCGAACGCAGCGACTGTCTGAAGGAACTCTGCATCGCCCGCGCCCTTTTCAATCTCGGCGATTCCCCCGACCGCGCCGGCGAACGCGCGCTCAGACGGTACGCCGCCGACCCGAGAAGGGCTTACGCCAATCACGCCAAAAAAGTTCTGGAGGCGAAATGTCGCTGATTTCCCCGCTTACCGCCAAACGGTTCCGCAGTTTCAGGCGCATCCGCCGCGCATGGTGGTCGCTGCTCGCCTTCGCGGCGATTTTCGTCTTCTGCATGTGCGCCGACTGGGTCTGCCCGTGCGATCCGAAGGCGGTTGTTGACGTCAAAACCCTCGAAAAATACCGCCGCCCGGCGGTGGAACGCTCCTACGAAGTCAGAACCGCGCGCTACAACCTCCTCGACGACGGCACCATCGCCGATTTCGAAGGGCCGGATGACGTCCGCAAATTCCTGGAAAAGGGCGGCGCCGTCGGCAATCTCGCGGAGTTTCGCGCCGTCACTTCGCGCCGCCACGGTTACACCAGAGTGTTCCTCGAGCCGAAAGCCCCCCCGAAAGTCACCGAGAAGACGCTGCCCCCGGCGGAAGTGAGTTTTCCGTTCCGTCCGGTTCCGGCGCATCCGTTCGGCATCGACGCCGGCGGCCGCGACGTTTACGCGCGGGTCGTGCACGGCATGCGGATCGCGCTCGTATTCGGTCTCGCGCTCGCGTTCATCGGCATGTTCTTCGGTCTCGTCTTCGGCGCCATCGAAGGTTATTTCGGCGGAGTCACCGACATCGTCATGCAGCGTTTCACCGAGATCTGGAGCGCCATGCCTTTTCTGTACGTGATGATTTTCATCGGGTCGACGCTGGGCCGGTCGTTCACCGTGCTGCTCGTGTGCTACGCGATCTTCAACTGGATTTCCGTCTCCTACTACATGCGCGCGGAATTCCTCCGCCTGCGCACCCGGACTTTCGTGGAGGCCGCGAAAGCGCAGGGCTTCTCCGCCGCGCGCATAATCTTCGTGCACATTCTTCCGAACGCGCTCACCCCCCTCATAACGCTTTTCCCGTTCATGCTGATGGGGGCGATCGGTTCCCTCGCCGCCCTCGACTTTCTCGGTTTCGGACTGCCGCCGATGACGCCGAGCTGCGGCGAACTCATGCAGGAGGCGCAGCAGTTCCGGTTCGCCTGGTGGCTGATCGTGTTTCCGGCGGCGGCGCTTTTCATCGTGATGCTGCTCACGGTTCTGGTCGGCGAAGGGCTGCGCGACGCTTTCGACCCGCGGCAGCGCTCCAAACTCGAGTGAGCCGGTGGACGCGGTCGCGACATTCACCGTTCTTTCGCTGCTGCTCTTCGCCGGCAAAGTCCTCCGCGTGCGGCTGCCGTTTCTGCAGCGGCTGTATCTGCCCTCTTCGGTAATCGGCGGTCTCTGCGGCCTCGCCGCTTTCTGCGCGCTCGGCGATCTGGTTCCGGCCGGAATCGTTTCGGGCATGCGCGCCGTGCCCAGTTTCCTCATCAACGTGATTTTCGCCGCGCTTTTTCTCGGCGCGGCGGTGCCGAAGTTGCGGGATGTCGTGCGCCTCGCCTTTCCCCAATTGTGCCTCGGTCAGATCGTCGCCTGGGGGCAGTACGTCGTCGGTCTCGGCCTCGCCGGCTTTTTCTTCACCCGCTGGTGCGGGGTGCCCGCGGTTTTCGGCAATCTGCTGGAAATCGGCTTTGAAGGCGGGCACGGCACCGTCGGCGGAATGGCGGAGTCTTTCCGTGCGTTCGGCTGGGAGGAAGGCGTCGCGCTCGGCTACACCGTCGCCACCGTCGGCATGATTGCCGGCATCGTCGTCGGCATGGCGCTCGTCCAGTGGGCGCACCGGCGGGGATATGTGAAATCGGTCAGGACCTTCGGCGAGCGCAGCCGCAACGAGCGCATCGGCGTGCACGAAAAAGACGGGCGGCCCTCGGCCGGGCTGCAGACCGTCATCTGCGATTCCGTCGATTCCCTCGCCTGGCACGTCGCCGTCGTCGGAGTAGCCTGTCTCGTCGGAGTCGGCCTTCACCGGCTGATTCCGGTGAAGGGCTTTCCGCTTTTTCCGCTGTGCATGATCGGCGGGGTGGCGCTGCAGACGCTGGCGGGACGCCTTAAAATCGATCTGCTGGTCGACCGGGTGCAGATGGAGCGGATTTCCGGAGCCGCGCTCGACTTTCTCGTGGTGGCCGCGGTGGCGACGATCCGCCTCGACGTGGTCGCGGCGCACGGGCTGCCGCTCGCCGTGCTGCTCGCGGCGGGCATGCTCTGGTCGGCCGGCGCGGTGCTGTTCGTCGCCCCGCGAATTTTCCGGGACGCCTGGTTCGAACGCGCGATCGCCGAATTCGGCCAGGCCACGGGCGTCACCGCCACGGGGCTTCTTCTGCTCAGGACCGTCGACCCCGAAACCCGCACCCCGGCGGCGATGAGTTTCGGCTGCAAGCAGCTGCTGCACGAACCGTTCATGGGCGGTGGAATGTGGACCGCGCTGGCGCTCGCCCTCGTTTACCGGCTCGGGTGGCTGCCGGTCTTTCTTTTTTCGCTCGCGATGCTCGCGTTTTGGTGCGTCTGCGCCTGGGTGGTGCGCCACCGGAGTAAAAGTTAATTTATGAGTAAATCGAAACACAGGTTCTCAAATCTTGATTTACTCATAAGTTCCAGAAGTGGAACTGCCGGCGAACGGAACTATGATTAATGCCCCTGGTTTTGTAGTGGCAGGAATTGCTCGGATGATTACGCGCTCATCATCCGCCGGAACAGTGGACAGCATATCAAATCGCACAGTTCATCGCACAGCGGTTGGTGTGCTGTCCATGGTGGCGTGGCTGTCCCTCGCAGCTTGCCTCTTCAATGTGATATAACATCACGCGCCGCGAAGGTGCCATGAAAAAGCCCCCCCCCAGAAAAAAGCTCCTGATTTTCAAGCGATTGCATTTTTTCCGGCCATATTTCCGTTGCCATTTGCAATATAACCGCATTGTCCGCGCAATGGGGACAACTGCGCCACCCTTGTCACTATGACGGCCGTTCGCCGTGAATTTTGATATAATAATGCCGTTATGCTGCTCAACGGAACGCGTCGAACGCTGTCGGGGATGGTGCTCGTCCTCGTGGTTGCGCTTTTACCGTTGACCGGGCGGGCGATATCCGTCTCCACCCGCTTCCGTTCGCCGCGCAATCCCGAACGCAAAGTGAGGAGGTCTACGGAGCTGATTGTGCTGCACACCACCGAGGCGCCGGCGCGCAGTTCGCTGAACAAGCTTTCCGATCGGGGCGAAGCCCATTTCTGTGTCACCGAAATCGGTTCGATTTATCAGATCGTGGACCGCGACCGCGAAGCGTTCCACGCCGGGCGGTCGATGTGGCAGGGGCGCGAAGACGTCGACAAGTTTTCCATCGGCATTGAATGCGTCGGATATCACGACAAGCCGATGCCCCAGATACAGCTGCTGGCGATACGCGATCTGGTGAAGGAGCTGAAGCGGATGTACCGGATACCCGATGAGCGGGTGCTGTGCCACAGCCACGTGGCGTACGGGTCGCCGAACAAATGGCAGCGCCGCCGGCACCGCGGGCGCAAACGCTGCGGTATGCTCTTCGCGATGCCGACGGTCAGGCGCATTCTGGAACTGTACGCGAAGCCGGCGTTCGACGCCGACACGCGCGCGGGCCGGCTGGCGGTGGGGGACGATTATCTGCGGCGGGTGCTGTACGGCGGGGTAGACACGATGATCGGCAAATACGGCAATCCCGCGCCGGCGCCCGCGGAGCATCCGGTGATCGCGGCGCGGGCGCCGCCGCCGCCGAAGCCGAAGCCGAGCGCGGCGGACGGCAAGAAAACGGCTTCCTCCGCCACGCCGGTGACGATCGCGCAGCTCCAGGCGAAGGGGTTCACCGTGAGGGGGACGGTGACAAAGACGGTCACGGCGTCGAGAATCGCGGGGGCGAGATGGAACTCGGCGGACACGTACTACACGATACGCGGCAAGGTGATACCAGGCACGGCGGTCGACGCGGCGCACATGGAAACCGGCATGCGGGTGTGGATGAAAAAATGATATAATATACGGTTGATGGAGAAGATCAAACTAACCAAGACGGAACTCAAGGCGAGAACGGACGCGCTGAAGCGTTTTCAGCGGTTTCTGCCGATGCTGCAGCTGAAGAAACAGCAGCTTCAGGGGGAGATCGCCGGAATCACGGCGAAGGCGGAGGAGGTGTCGGCGGCGGAGCGCGAGTTGAAAGGCGGCATTGACCGCTGGGTGGGGTTGTTCGCCACCGACGAGGGCGCTCTCGACGGTCTGGTGAACGTGAAGGGCGTGAAGACCGGTTCGGCGAACATCGCCGGTGTGGCGATACCGACTTTCGAGGGGATTGACTGCGAGGTGGGCGAGGTGGACGCGTGGGCGACGCCGGCGTGGGTCGACGACGCGGTGGAGGCAACGGTGCGGGTGGTGACGCTGCGCTGCGAGCGGGAGATTTACGAAGAGCAGAAGCGGCTGATCGAGCGGGAGCTGCGGGTGACGAGCCAGCGGGTGAATCTTTTCGAGAAGGTGAAAATACCGGAGTGCAAAGAGGCGATCAGGGTGATCAAGATCGCCATCGGCGACGAACAGACGGCCGCGGTGGCGCGCGGGAAGATCGCAAAGGGAAGGGCTCCGCGGTCATGATAGTGAAGATGAAGCATCTTGACATCGTCTGCATCGCCGCCGGCCGGGAGGAGGCGCTGGAGCGGTTGCGGTCGCTGGGGGCGGTTCACCTTGATCTGGGCGGCGCCGCCGGCGCCGGGGTGGCGCGGGCCCGCGGCGAAATCGAGGCCGCCGAGCGGGCGGTGCACATGATACGTTCGGCGCGGGCGGAGTACGCGAAGATATCTGGCGCGAAGGAGAAGCCCGAAACGCGCATGCGGAAAGTCGGAGAAGTGCTGGAGCTCGCGGCCGACCGCGCCGAGCTGCTTTCGGCGGTGGAAGCGTTGGACCGGGAGATAAAGGAGTTCGATCCGTACGGCGATTTCGACCCGGCGCTGGCGAAGAAATTGATCGACCGCGGGGTGGATTTCGGGGAAGCGCTGCCGGCGAGGCTGCCTGAAATGCGGCTTTCGGCGATGCGCGAACGGCGGGAAAGTCTGCTGAACCGCGCCAACGTGGCCGCGGCGAAAATGGCGTGCACCGACGAAAACGCGGTGCTGGCGAAACATCCGGAGCTGCGCGAGCGCATGGAGTTCGAGCAGGCGCGGGAACTGATGACGGAGCGCGGGGCGGTGTGCGCGGTGTCGGGGTGGCTGCCGGCGCCGGAGGCGGAAAGTTTCAAAGCCGCCGCGCGCGAAGCAGGCTGGGGGTTCCTTTTGCGCGAACCGGCGGACGGCGAAACGCCGCCCACGCTCATCGAACCGCCGAAGCCGTTCATGCCGATGAAGGCCCTCTTCCGGGGACTCGGCATCGCCCCGGCCTACACCGAATCGGACGTTTCGGTGCCGTTCATGTGCTATTTCTCGCTTTTCTTCGCGATGCTGGTGGGCGACGGCGGGTACGGGGCGATCTTCCTCGCCGCGACGCTGGCCCTGCGCAGGAAGCTGCCGCGCAGCTGGTTCGTGCTGCTGACGGTCTTCTCATTTTCTACGATTGCCTGGGGTTTTGTCTCCGACACCTGGTTCGGCGCACATTTGTTCCTCAAAGCACAAGAAACTCGTGAATTGGTGCCGCGCTGGCCGTGGGCTGGTGCGCTTGTTGGTCCGGCGCTTTGGCTGGGGGATGTAAGCTACCACAACATGATGCTGCTCTGCTTCACCATCGGCGTTTCGCACCTGATGCTGGCGCGGGTGTGGAACGGCGTGTGCCGGCTGCCCGACTCCACCGCGGTGGCGGAATTCGGCTGGGCGGGGGTGCTGCTCTTCATGTATCTCGTGACCAACTTCATCGTCGGGATATTCACGGGCATCCCGCAGTGGGCGTACTGGGTGTTCGGGGCGTCGCTCGTCTGCGTGTTCGGCTTCACGGTGAAGCCGTCGCAGCTCAAGACGCGCGGGGCGGAGCTGGGGATGCTGCCCTTGAACATCATGAGCGCACTCGGCGACATCATCAGTTACGTGCGTCTCTTCGCGGTGGGGCTCGCGTCGGTGAAAGTGGCGGAGAATTTCAACGCGATGGCGACCGGGCTCGTCGCGGGCGCGGATGCGGTATGGTTCAAGGCGCTCATGTCGGTGGCGATGGTGGCGGTACTCGTCGTCGGCCACGGGCTAAACCTAGCGATGGCCGCGCTCTCGATTCTCGTGCACGCGGTGCGCCTCAACACCCTCGAGTTCTCGAACCACAAGGGCGTCTCGTGGGCCGGCTACGCTTTCCGTCCCTTCAAGCGCTCAATCTAATCTCAACCCCTCAACATCTAAACTAAAAGGAGAAAAAAAATGAGTGATGCAGCAATGATCGTGGCGGGCGCGGTTGCCTGTCTTGGACTGGCCGGAGCGGGAAGCGCGTTCGGTACCGGATTTGCCGCGGCCGCCGCGGTCGGCGCCTGGAAAAAGTGCTACGCCGCCAACAAGCCGGCACCCTTCCTGCTCCTCTCGTTCGTCGGCGCGCCGATCACCCAGACCCTTTACGGGATGATCCTGATGTTCATCATGCTGGGCAAAGTCGGCAAGGTGGCGGCCGGCGCGGGCGTCCCCTGCCTCGTCGCCGGAATCTTCGCCGGACTTGCCATCGGACTTTCCGCGCTCTTCCAGGGACGCGCCGGCGCCGCCGCGTGCGATGCCCAGGCCGAGACGAACCAGGGATTCACCAACTACCTCGCCGCGCTCGGCATCGTCGAGACGGTTGCGATTTTCGCGATGGTGTTCGCCTTGATCGCCCTCGGCTACATCAAGTAACCGATGCGCATCAACCCGAAGTGGGGATGGTTGGCGGCGTTCACCGCGGTGTTCGCGGTGCTGGTTGGCTACGTTTTCTGGGGCGCGTGGTCGCCGGATTTCGCCCCGGTCATGCCGGACAACCCGACCACCCATTCGCCGTACTGGTTCACCGAATGGTGGCGGGGTCTGCTGGTGGGCGGCATTTTCGCGCCGGGCGATCTGCTGCAGCTGCTCGGCGGCCCGTACGCGTGGCAGGAACTGAAATACGCCGCGTCGGTATACTGCGCCGCGCTGGGAACGGCGTACTTCTGCCGCGGGCTCGGGCTCTCCCGTCCGGCGAGCTACGGCGCGGCGCTGCTGCTGTCGTTCTCGGGCTACTGGCTGACGCTTTACTCGGCGGGTCATTACGGGTGGTTTCAGTGGATGACCTACGGCGTCTTCGCCTTCGGCCTCGTGGACCGGGCGGTGCGCGGAGACGGCTTGCGCCACTGGGTGCTGCTCGGCGCGTGCACGGCGTGGGCGAGTTTCTACCAGCCGGACATGTGGCTGCTCTTCACGGCGTTCACGGGGGTTTATTTTATCTACCGTTCCGTCAGCGAGCGGCGGCTGCCGTGGAAGGGGATTTTGATTTCGGCGGCGGCGTTCGCGCTGATCGCCGCCCCCGGGGTGTTGAACGCTTTCACCAACAGTCTGGCCGGCCGCAAGCAGCAGATCGAGGAGGGGCAGACGGTCGGGGCGGCCGCCGCAGCCGCCGATTCGGCGGACAAGCAGTGGATTTTCGCCACGAACTGGTCGTTGCCGCCCGGTGAGACGGCGGAACTCTTCGCGCGACGCATCAAGGGCGACACGAGCTGCCCGTTGACGCTTTCTGTCGGGCTGCAGCGCGGCAGCGGGGTGAAGCCATACACCGGCGCGCTCGGGCGTCCTTTCGGAGCGGATCGCGGCGGTTACCGGCAGCATTCGCTGTACGCCGGGCTGGTCACCTGTCTCCTGGCCGTGTGCGGGGTGTTTTTCGGCGGCAGGAAATGTCTCTTTTTCGCCGTGGCAGGGGCGGTGTTCTGGGTGTTTTCGCTGGGCCGGAACTGCGAGGCGGTGTACCGGCTTGTGTACGCGCTGCCGTTCGGCGGCTATCTGCGGGCGCCGGTGAAGTGGCTGCATCTCACGGAATTCTGTCTCGCGGTGCTGGCCGGGTTCGGGGTCGACGGGTTTTTGAATTCGCGGTTTTCCGCTTCGGGTAAAGTTTCCCTCCGGCGCGCGGTGTTCTGCGCGGTGTGCTCGGCGGTGCTGATCGGCGCGGCGGATCTGGCGTCGGTGGCGAAGCTGTACTGTGCGCCGGTTGACGTCGGCGCGGCGCGGCGCTCCGGCTCCGTCATGCAGATGGCGGTACTGCAGCGGCGGCAGTTCGCCGATCCGCAGGTGGCGGCGATGGTGCGGGACGGCGGCGTCGTTTCAATCGCCAATTATCTCGGGAATCCCGACTATTTCCTCGTCGGTACGTTGGAGAAATGCAAGCCGCCGGAACCGCTCAAGAGCGGCGAGGTGCGTCCGCTGAAGGTGACGCTGGGGTTGCTGTCGCTGGCGGGGACGATCGCCGCGGCGGTGATCGGCGTGCTCGGGGCGGTGCCGCGCAAAGGGGCGGCGGCGTGAAAAACGAAAGGAGAAAAATGGCGAGAAAAATCACCGTTTGTTCGCTGCAATGGGGCGACGTGCCTTTCAAGCGGCTCTGCAAGACCGTCGCCGGCATGGGGTACGACGGAGTGGAAATCGGTCTGGTGGGCGACCATGTCGACGTTCAGAAGGCGGCGAAATCGAAGACGTACTGCGACGAAGTGCGCGGGGAGCTGGCGGCGAACGGGCTCGGCTGCTGGGCGCTCGCGGCGCATCTGCAAAGCCAGCTCGTGTGCGACGTATACGACGAACGCCACGCGGCGTTTGCCCCTAAGGCGCTGCGCGGGGATTCCGCGGCGATGCGCGCCTGGGCGGTTAAGACCATGAAGCTGGCGGCGAAGGCGGCGCACAATCTCGGCGCGGAGGTGGTCACCGGTTTCACGGGGTCGCCGATCTGGCGTTACCTTTATTCGTTCCCGCCGGTGTCGCGGGCGACGATCGACGGCGGCTACCGGGCGGTGGCGAAGGCGTGGAAGCCCATCCTCGACGTGTTCGCCGGCGAGGGGGTCAAGTTCGCGCTCGAAGTTCACCCCACCGAAACCGCGTTCGACACCGCGAGCGCGATGCGCACGCTGGAGGCGATGGGCGGGCACCCCGCGTTCGGCTTCAACTACGATCCGTCGCATCTCGGCTATCAGGGGGTGGACTACGTGAAATTCATCCGGCTGTTCGGGGACCGCATATTCCACGTGCACGTGAAAGACGCGTGGTGGGGCCGCGGCGACGGCACGGTCGGGGTGTTCGGCGGCCACGTCGACTTCGGCGACGCGCGGCGGTACTGGGACTTCCGCTCGCCGGGGCGGGGCGACGTCGATTTCGAGAGCATCATCGTGGCGCTCAACGACATCGGCTACCGCGGACCGCTTTCGGTGGAATGGGAAGATTCTCGGATGGACCGCGAGCACGGGGCGCGCGAGGCGCTTGAATTCGTGAAAAAGCTCGATTTCGCGCCGTCCGCGGCGGCGTTCGACGCCACGTTCGGCAAATGACGTTCAAGGGGGGGGACGATGCGTAAACTGAAAATGGGGATGGTCGGTGGCGGCATCGGCGCGTTTATCGGCGAGGTACACCGCAAGGCGGCGCGGTTGGACGGCTGCGCGGACATCGTGGCCGGGGTGTTCGGTTCAACGCCGGCGAAATCGCTCGAACAGGGCCGCAACCTCGGACTCGACCCGAAACGCGTGTATCCGGCCTACACCGAGATGATCGCCCGTGAAAAGGCGCTGCCCGCGGGTGAGCGCATCGATTTCGTTTCCGTGTGCACCCCCAACGACACCCACTTTCCGATAGCCAAGGCGTTTCTCGAAGCCGGGTTCAACGTCATGTGCGAAAAGCCGATGACGCTCACCGCCGCGCAGGCGGAGGAAATCGCCGCGCTCGTGAAGAAAACCCGCCTCACGTTCGGTCTCATGCACGCCTACACGGGCTACCCGATGGTGAAACTGGCGCGGGACATGGTGAAAGCCGGCGATCTCGGCAAAATCCGCAAAGTGGTGGTGCAGTATCCGCAGGGTTGGCTGTTCAAATCTACCGGCGTCGAGAACATGCAGGCGGCGTGGCGCACCGACCCGAAGCGCAGCGGGCGTGCCGGGTGCATGGGCGATATCGGCACCCATGCGGCCAATCTCGCCGAGTTCATCACCGGGCTCAAGATCACCGAAGTGCTCGCCGACCTAACGGTTTTCGTCAAAGGGCGCCGGCTCGACGACGACGGGAACGTGCTTTTTCACATGGAGAATGGCGCGAAAGGGGTGCTGACCGCTTCGCAGATCGCGGTCGGCGAGGAGAACGACCTGCATATCTGGGTGTACGGTGACCGCAAGGCGCTTTGCTGGTATCAGGAGAACCCGAACTATCTCAGGGTGTTCGACCAGAACGCGCCGGAGGAGACGTGGAAGCGGGGTAACGCCTACGTCGCCGCCAAAAGCGCCTCGGCGGCGCGGTGTACGCGTACGCCCACCGGCCACCCGGAGGCGTTTTTCGAAGCTTTCGCCAACAACTACCGCAATTTCTGCGACACCATCCGCGCCCGCGCCGAACACCGCAGACCAACGGCGCTCGAGCTGGATTTTCCGGGCGCGGCGGACGGCGTGAGGGGGATGAAATTCATCGAAGCGGTCTGCGATTCGTCGGAACGCGGCAACGTGTGGGTGAGGACCGTTTGACTGATTTGATATAATAAAGGTGAAAATTGAAGACAAAGGAGTGGAGACAGAACAGATGAGAATTTCAATAGGTTCCGATCACAGCGGGGTCGAACTCAAGAGCCTGCTGGTGCGGGTGCTTTCGGGTTCGCACACGGTCCTGGACAGGGGGCCGTCGGAACGCGCCAGCTGTGATTACCCTGACTACGCGATAGCGGTGGCGAAAGACGTCGCCGCCGGGGACGCCGATTTCGGAATTCTGATCTGCCGGTCTGGTATCGGCATGTCAATGGCGGCGAACAGGTTCCAGAACGTGCGCGCGGCGATCTGCCCGACGACTGACGCGGCGGTGGTGAGCCGGCAGCACAACGGGGCGAACGTCCTCTGCATCGGGGCGGACGTGGTTTCGGCGGAATACGCCGTCGAAATAGCCGAGACGTTCATCTCGACGCCGGTCGACGGCGACGCCCGCCACGTGCGCCGCCGGTGGAAGCTCGAACGCTCGCAGCGGCTGTCGGACTGTTCCGGCCTCATGAAGTCCGACCCCGAGGTTTACGCGGCGATCGAGGCGCAGGTGCGCCAGGAAGACGCCGAAATAAACCTGATAGCTTCGGAGAACACTTCATCCCGCGCGTGCCGCGAAGCGGCCGGTTCGGTGCTGATGAACAAGTACGCCGAAGGCTACCCCGGCAAGCGCTGGTATTCCGGGTGCTTGCCGTCGGACGCCGCCGAGGAACTCGCCCGCAACCGGGCGTGCCGGCTTTTCGGCGCCGAACACGCGAATGTGCAGCCGCACTGCGGAAGTTCGGCGAACATGGCGGTTTATTTCGCGACGCTCAACCCCGGCGATTCGATAATGGCGCTTTCGCTCGATCAGGGGGGGCATCTTTCCCACGGCTCGCCGGTGAACTTCTCCGGCAAGATATACAGAATAATCCCCTACACCGTCGACCGCAAGACCGAAATGCTCGATTACGACGCAATCGAACGGCAGGCGCTGGAAACCCGCCCGAAAATTCTTCTGACCGGGGCGAGCGCCTACCCGCGTAAAATCGATTTCCGCCGCGTGCGGGAGATCTGCGATCGCGCCGGGTGCATAATGATGGTGGACATGGCGCACATCGCGGGGCTCGTCGCCGGCGGCGTGCACGAGTCGCCCGTTCCCTACGCCGATTTCGTGACGACCACGACCCACAAGACGCTCGGCGGACCGCGCGGCGGAATGGTGCTCTGCAAAGAGAAGTGGGCGAAAGCGCTCGATTCGGCGGTGTTCCCCGGCATGCAGGGCGGCCCTCTCGAAAACATAATCGCCGCCAAGGCGGTGTGTTTCGGGGAATGGATGCGCCCTGAAAAGAAGGAATACGCCCGGCAGATCGTCGCTAACTGCGCGGTTCTGTGCAAAACGGTCATGGACCGCGGTTACCGGATAGTGTCGGGCGGCACCGACAACCACCTTTTCCTGGTGGATGTCAAGGCGGGGGGGATGACCGGCAAGGACGCTGCGGCCGCTCTCGACGCCGCCGGTGTGATAGTCAACAAAAACGCCATACCTTTCGACACCGAAAGCCCGTTCAGAACTTCCGGCATCAGGGTTGGCACCGCGTCGGTCACCACCCGCGGCATGAAAGAGCCCGAGATGATAAAAATCGGCACCTGGATCGCGGACGTGCTCGACAACATCGCCGACACCGCGGTTCAGGCGCGGGTGAAGCACGAGGCGGCGGAACTGGTCGCGAAATTCCCCGTGCCGTGACGAAGGATACTCCGCTGAAGGCAGGCAAAGTCGCCGTAGTCGCCGTGGTCGGCCGCACGAACGCCGGCAAATCGACGCTCGTCAACCGGCTTGTCGGCGAAAAAGTGTCGATCGTCTCGCCGGTGGCGCAGACCACGCGCAACACCGTGCGCGGCATAGTGGCCGATCCGCGCGGTCAGCTCGTGCTGCTCGACACCCCCGGTCTGCACAAGGCGGTCGGCGCGCTGGGCACGCTGCTCAACCGCATGGCGCGGCGGTCCTCCGCCGGCGCCGACATAGTGTGCGCGGTGTTCGACGCGGCGCGCGAACCGCAGCTCGAAGATGTCGGCTGGATGCAGCGTATCGCCGGCGAGAACCGCGAAAAGGCGGTGTTCGTGCTTAACAAGGCCGACCTCTCCCCGTTTTTCGAGTCGATGTTTCATGAATCGTGGGACCGCTGCGCCGCCGGGCGCGGCGTGAAGTTCACGCCGAAATGGGTCAAATGCAGCGCGATCGCCCCCGACGGGGGCAAGGCCGTGCTTGACGCGCTTTTCGAATTCGCCGAAGAAGGGGAGAAACTGTTCGACGACGACATAGCGACCGATTATCCGCGCCGCATGACCATCGCCGATTCAATCCGGGAGAAATACCTCGCCAGACTGCATTCGGAAGTTCCCCACGAACTCGGCGTGAGGGTGGTGAAGCTCGACGAGAGCGAAGGGCCTCCGAAAACGTGGGACGTGGCGGTGGAAGTGCTGGTGAACCGCGCTTCGCAGAAGCCGATCGCGATCGGCCGGCGGGCGGAGACGGTCAAATACGTCCGCAAATGCGCCGAACGCGAATTGTCGGAACTGTTCGGCGTCAGGGTGCGGCTGAATTTGCTGGTCAAGGCCTCGCCGAACTGGATGAAGAACGCGCGCCTGCTCGCGGAGATGGGCTATCTGGGCGAATTGATGTGAGCCGCCGCTCTTGATTTTCCGGTCCTGTTTTTGGTATCATTGTCGAAACGGCTGGAACGGAGAAAAACCGATGATAAAAGTCTTTGACATGCGGTGTCCGCCGCGCGGTTTCTGCACGGCGTTGGTCTGCCTGCGCAGCATTGCCGCCGCCGTGGTTGATTTTTCACGTGAGACAACCGCTTGGAAAATTCAGGGAGAAAAGATGGAAGTTGCTGATATCGGCGCGGGGCGGCAGACAACCGTTGGTAGAAGGCTGCTTTCGCTTGACGTGTTTCGCGGGTTCGACATGTTCTGGCTGGCGGGCGGATGCGAACTGGCCATCGCGGTTTCGGCGCTGCTCGGCGCCGCGCCCGGCGCGTGGGTGGCCGACCAGATGCGTCATCCGGCCTGGGAGGGTCTGAGGTTCATCGACATGATATTCCCGACGTTCATATTCATCGCCGGGGTGTCCTTTCCGTTTTCGCACGCGCGGCAGGTCGAGCAGGGATGTTCGCGGGCGGCCGTAACGCTGCGCATACTGAAGCGCTATCTGCTGCTGTTCGTTTTCGGGCTGGCGTACAACGGGTTCTTCCGCAACGGCCCGGCGAACACGGTGTGGGGTTCCGTGCTGGGGCGCATCGCCGTCGCCTGGGCCGGCGCCGCGCTGCTTTACGTTTTCTTCCGGTTCCGCGCGCGCGCGGTCATCGCGGCGCTGCTGCTGCTCGTCTACTGGGCGCTGTTCCTCTTCTTCGTCGCCCCAGATCACCCCGACGCCGGCCGGTTTTCGATGGAGGGTTGCATAGCGGGCTGGGTCGACCGCATGTTCGTGCCGGGCAAGCTCACCAACGCCGGGGTCATATCCAGTCAGGGGCTGCTTTCCAACATACCCGCCGTCGTCAACGCGATGTTCGGCGTTTTCACCGGCGAGCTTCTGAGGCGCACCGACCTCGGCGGAGGACGCAAGACCGCGGTGATGCTCGTCGCCGCGGCCGCCTCGCTCGCGGCCGGGCTGCTCGTCGCTTTCGGTTGCGGAGAATGGTCATTCCCCTGCATAAAGAAGCTGTGGAGCCCGTCGTACGTTTTCTTCGCCACCGCCTACGCGCTTGCGGTTTTCGCCGTGTTCTACTGGCTCATAGACGTCAAGGGCTGGTGGCGGTGCACGCTTTTCTTCAAGGTGATAGGGATGAACGCGATCACCGTATACCTCGGCCGCGGGCTGGGGCTTGAAGACTGCTACCGCAAGCTCTTCACCTGGTTCCCGACGCTCGTGCCGGCGAGTCTCTCCCCACTGGTCGCGGCGGTGACCCTGACCGCCTTCCTGTGGCTGATCCTTTACTGGCTCTATCGCCGGCAGATATTCCTGAAGGTATAGCCGCCGCGCGGGGAGACCTGACGATTTAAGACGAAAACCAAACAGGAAAACAAAGAGGCGACAAATGAAAATATACATCGGCAAGAACAAGCTGGACATGGCCGCGGCCGCGGCGAAAATGGCGGGCGACCGCATCCGCAAGGCGATCGCGGAGAACGGCGAGGCGCGGATAATCGTGGCGACGGGCGCGAGCCAGTTCGAGTTTCTCGAGGCGCTGGTGAAGGAGCCCGGCGTCGACTGGACCAAGGTCACAGGCTTTCATCTCGATGAATACGTCGGTCTGCCGCCCACGCACAAGGCGTCGTTCCGCGGCTACATGCGTGAACGGTTGGTGGCGAAGACGCCGCAGCCCATGAAGGCGTTCAACGAAGTCGGCGGAGACGCCCCCGTCCCTGAAGTCGAGATCGACCGGCTGGAGAAGCTCGTGAGGGAGGCGCCGATCGACGTCGCGTGCATCGGCTTCGGCGAGAACGGCCACATCGCGTTCAACGACCCGCCGGCCGATTTCGACAGCAACCGCGCCTACAAAGTGGTGGCGCTCGATGAAAAATGCCGCATGCAGCAGGTCGGGGAAGGGTGGTTCCCCGATCTCGCATCGGTGCCGACCCATGCGTTTTCAATGACGGTCAAGCAGATAATGTGGTCGAAGTCGATCGTCTGCACCTGTCCCGATCTTCGCAAGGCCGAGGCGGTCAAGGGCTGTCTGGAAGGGCCGGTTACCAACAAGGTGCCGGGGTCGGTGCTGCAGCTGCATCCGGACTGCGGAATGTTCCTCGACCCCGATTCCGCGTCGTTGCTCGCCAAGTGAAAAAACAAGGGGGGAGCCATGTTTAGTCCGTCAATCAGTTGCCGCGCGGCGGTGATCGCGGCTATCGCGGTCTGCGCCGCCTCCGCGCCCGCCGCCGGGGTGAAGAAGGCGCTGCCTTTTCCGCGGGACATCCGGATGACCGGCGGTTTCGTGAAGAATCCGCCGGTCGAGGAAAAACGCGACGCGTCGCTGCCGGCCGAGGGCTATGTGCTCGAGGTCGGCGACGGAGGCGCGAAAATAACGGCGGCGGACGACCGCGGCGCGTTTTACGCCAGAATGACGATGCGCCAGCTAACCACCGGCGAAGGGGTGGCGAAGTGCCGCGTCAAAGACTGGCCGGAGTTCCCCGTACGCATGATCCACATCGACGAAGGCCGCCACTTTTTCGGCAAGCGCAACATGCTTGAAACGCTGGAGTGGATGGCGTACTACAAGCTGAACATGGTCGAGTGGCATCTCTGCGAAGACCAGGGCTGGCGAATCCAGATCGACAAATACCCCAACCTCACCACCTACGGGGCGACGCGCAACCGCACCGTGGTGCCGGGCCGGTTCACCGGCAAGTACGACAACCGCAAGTACGGCCCATATTTCTACACCAAAGACGACGTGCGCGAGATTCTCGCCAAAGCCCGCGAACTGCACATCGAAATCATCCCCGACATCGAAGTGCCGGGTCACACCCGTTCGGTGCTGGCGGCCTACCCGGAGTTCTGCTGCGAGGGGTTCCCGCTCGATGAACGCGCCTGCTGGTCGGACTGGGGCGTCAGCGACGACGTCGTGTGCGTGGGCAACGACGCGGTGGTGAAGTTCTTCTGCGACGTCATCGACGAGCTGAGCGAACTTTTCCCCGACGCCCGCGCGATAAACATCTGCGGTGACGAGTGCGGCGTCAAGCACTGGAAGGAATGCCCGAAGTGCCAGGCGCGCAAGAAGAAGGAAGGTCTCAAAAGCGAGCGACAACTGCAGGGCTGGATCACCGACCGCCTGATGGACCATCTCCGCAGGCGCGGCCGCAAGATGATGGGTTATTCGCCGATAGTCTCGACCGGTTCGCATTTGACGCCCGAAGACTGCTATATCATCTGCGGGTGCATGGATTCGCCGGCGGCGTACGCGATGAAGGGCTTCAAGGTGATTCAAAGCCCCCTCGAATACTGCTACTGGGAGTTCAGCCAGGGCATCCCCGGCGACACGCGCCAGTACGACGGCTTCTGGGCGGGGTCGGTTCCGCTCGGCGCGGTGTATTCCTACGATCCGAGGTGGACGGTGCCCGGCGAGTACCACCGCAACATCATCGGTGCGGCGGGCTGCATGTGGAGCGAGCAGATCACCGACCGCGAAGATTTTCAGTGGAAGCTCTGGCCGCGCGCGATCGCGCTCGCGCAGCAGCTCTGGCACCCGCTGCCGTCCGGCGGCTACGGGTACGACGCCATATTCCTGCCGGCGCTGCGTCCGCACGTCGAACTGATGCGGCGCTCGGGCATCAACGTCGCCGGGTGGGACGAAACGGTCAAACGCACCTCCGGCGAAGGGTACGACTACAAAGGGCAGATTCTGCAATGAAACACGTGAAAACAACCGGAACGGCACCCCTCTGCGCGGCATTTCTCGCCGCGCTGCTGGCCGCCGCGTCGCTGGCGGCCGGCGCCGCCCCCGACCGGGCGGCGATCGACGCCAAGGCCGTCGAAGGCCGTCTGAACGTTTTCGATTTCGGCGCGAAGGGCGACGG